>CAMDSI010000124.1 GCA_945906915.1 Spirosoma fluviale
TATTTCTTATTGATCTCACACATTGTGCTATCGATTGGTGTGGTTCGCTTAGTATTAAAAGCGATCTATTATGCCCTTACAAATAACATCGTGGCTCACAAGGCGATTGTTAAATGGGCCTACCCTATTTGGTTATATGTTTCTGTAACTGGCGTTATCGTCTATTTATTGATCTCCCCTTATTATGTGTAAGAAATTTGTACTCTTATCGGCTTTATTTTTATTGTCTCAAATCGATGCAGTAGCGCAGTGTGCGATGTGCAGAACTACCATTGAAAGTAGTATTTCAACTGGACGCACGAACATTGCGACCGGATTGAATACGGGAATTTTATATTTATTATCAGCCCCTTATTTAATCGTGGCTGCGATTGCTTTTTTATGGTTTCGCCAAAGCAAGCAGGAACAACAGGATCGTTTAGCGAAACTTAAGTTACGCCAAAAAGTATCTCAACTTTTCAGTTCAAAATCTTAATTAATCCCAGATCGGGTATTGTGTTAATTTGATGGCCTTCCCAAAGAAGATTTGGGTAGACTTTTCGAATGAATCTGTGTAATCAGAAACATAAAACTGCCGAGTGGATTCCTTACCGTCGTGCAACATATCCTCTTGCTCTAATAGTCGCTTGATTTCCTCTGCCACGATAATGGACGTATCGATCACCGGAATGCTTCCTTTGTAATAGGCATCGATCTGCGGCTTTATGAGCGGATAGTGGGTACAACCTAAAATCAACCCTTCGATTCCTTGTAAAGCCGGCTGTGCTAGGTATTCTTTAATGATTTGCTCCGAAATGGTGTGAGAGAAGAAGCCTTCCTCGATCATGGGAGCTAATAAAGGAGTGGCCAAAGACTTTATGTGAATATTCTTCCCCAATGCTTCCGCCTTGTTCGCATATATACCAGAGTTCACCGTTTGCTTTGTCCCGATTAAACCGAGCGTTTTGCCCTCCCATTTTTGGTCCAAATAATCAATCACCGGGTCGATGACATTCACGACTTTGGCCTTCGTACCCACATAGGCCTTCACTAAATCGAAAGCCGCTGCTGATGCCGAATTACACGCAATCAAAATCAGCTTGCAATTCTTTTCTAGCAACAGATTGCAAATCTTCACCGAATAGGCCTGAATCGCCGTCGCCGATTTATCTCCATAAGGAAGATGCGCCGTATCCCCAAAATAGATGATATTCTCCTGCGGCATCAACTCAGTGATGGCATGCGCCAGAGTCAATCCACCTATTCCACTGTCAAAAATCCCGATGGGCGCTGAGTTTGGCATAATTTTAATTTAGACAAAGAACGGAATTTTGAAATTCTTTTCAAACTGACGCAACCATTTAGCGCTTTGTGCCATCTTTGCATTCGAATTAGCTATGAATAAACGTTTACCTTCCTTCTCATCCGAAACAGAACTGATTGTTGCCTGTCGAAATAACAATCGACATGCGCAGCATGCCCTGTTTCAGCAGTTCGCAGGTAAAATGCTTCACGTGGTGAAGCGATACATAACGAATACCTCCGAAGCAGAAGATACCCTAATGGAAGGATTTGTGAAGGTTTTTAAAAAATTAGGGTAATACCAAGGGGGCGGAAGTTTTGAAGGTTGGATTCGCAAAATTATGGTCAACGAGGCCCTCATGTCGATTCGCAAAAACAAAGACCGCTTTCCGGTGGACATTGATGTGGCTTTTGATATAGCTCATCCTGATGAGACTTTGATGCAATTAGGTTTGCAGGAGATGGAGGATTTAATTGCGTCCTTACCTAAAGGCTACCGGACCATTTTTAATTTATATGCCATTGAAGGGTATTCCCACGCGGAAATTGCCCTCTTACTAGATATTTCTGAAGGGACCTCTAAATCGCAATTGTCGCGAGCTAGAGCCCAATTACAAAACCAACTAACAGCTTTACATCGATGAAAAATTGGAATTCTGTTGAGGAAAAATGGAGAGAGCAACTCCACAACAAATCCGAAGACATCCCCGAGGGATTGTGGTCACGAATTGAAGAGAAATTAGACGATAAACCCGTGCGTCGCTTCCCCATCTATTGGGCAGCGGCGGCGATGCTTCTAATCGCCTTCGGAATTGGCTGGAATTATAATCCTGCAATTGAAGAAGACACTCAGGTGACTAAGGCCGAAAAATCTTCCGCCCCAGTTGAAATGGCAGTCACGGAGCCTTCGCCGCTAGTTCTCGAAGTCGAAAACAGCTCAGTTCCTACTTTAAAAACTTCTCCACCTGAAGTAGCAATGGCGCCTGCCACAAACCCGGAGTCGAATGTCATAGAACAGGCCCCTGCGGAAATAGTCGTAGCGTCAACTCCTATCGTTGAAAAAAAATCAGAACCGGAGGAGGTCATTTTCGTCCGATTAGACATCGATCCTATAGAAGAGGTGAAGCCTGCTTTTACGCAACAAAAACGCAAAAAGTCGCTCTTTGGTAAAATCGTAGGAGAAATCAGACAAGCGCTGGACGGAGAACCGGTGAATTGGCAAAAACTAAAAGAGGGAAATCCCACTTTTGAAAATAACATCCATAACGTGGCTAACACGTATATTAAAACAGAAGAAAATTTAAAACGCACCTTACAAATCCAATAATATGAAAAAGTTCATCGCTATTATCTGCCTAGTAGTAAGCGTATTCAGCCTTTCTGCAAAAGAAAGACAAGATTCGCTGATTTTAAAAATTGACAAAAGAAACCAGACCTTGATCGGAGGGAAAGATTCGAAACGTACATTAAAAGAAGAATTAGAAATTGCCTTCGAGAAAAAGGGAATCGTTTTAACGGATAGTCTTTGGCAAAATATCAGACAAGCGATAAAAACGGACTCGGATGGAGATAGTAGTATCTCCGTACGGATTGGGAATAGTTCAGTGAAAATTGGAATTTTTAAGTCGCCGCTGCGCGGCGCAGTCAAAGAGTCGTCGCAAAGCGACTTAGTCAAAGAGTCCGAAGTCCGGAGTCCGGAGTCTTGGAAAAATTCAGGAAGAAAAGAAGAGGTTCGCGTCGGTTTAGACGGCATACACGTAAAAGAGGGTAACGAAGAAACCCATGTGACATGGGATGGCGTATATCACCGGGAAGGAAATGAGGTGACTAAGGTGATTTGGGGGAAAGATTCGACTAAATTAAAACGACCTAATTTGTATAGTAGAAAAGGTTTAAACTTTTATTTTGGGTTAAATGCATTGGCTGGCGGAGAAACTGAAATCGCTGTTCCTTACCCAGGTGCACCCCCTTATGTACCTAATTTCACTTTGAATCCGACGGGTTCTCGTTATGCGAGTATTGAAATCGCGCGATTTATAACTCTTTCAGAGGGGAAGAAAAGCGCTTTCCGTTTAGGATATGGATTAGAGATCGACTGGTATAACTTTATGTTCGATCATAATAAAATCGCCACTAAAGGCCCTAATGGAGTACAATTCACTACCTTTTACGCTGCTCCAGGAAAAGAAATTGCTATGAGCAAAAACAAAATGAGCGTTTCCTATTTGACTTTGCCTATTATGCCGCATTTCGCCTTTGATAAAAAATCAGCGGTTCAAATGATCGCCATCGGGGGATATGTTTCTTATCGATTAGATACTTGGACAAAAGCCATAGAAGAAGAAAGTGGTAACTTGCGTAAAGAGACGAGTAATTTATATGTAAATCCCTTCCGCTATGGCCTGCGGGCAGAATTTGCGTTGCGCCATTTCCCTGATTTATTTTTCAGCTATGATTTAAGCCCATTTTTTGAGACTGGAAAAGGTCCAGAAATGCGGGGATTAGCCTTTGGAATCCGATTATTGTAAAAATTTATTAGAAATTTTTAAAGGAACTATTTGTGGAAATGAAAAAATGAGCTAATTTTGCAAACTATTTCGGTGGAACGTTACACTGAAAGCGCAAATGAAGGGGATATACCAGAGCGGCCAAATGGGGCAGACTGTAAATCTGCTGGTGAATGCCTACGGTGGTTCGAATCCATCTGTCCCCACCATTTTTGCCTTAACTGGAGTTCTATTTACAGGAGAATTCAGCAAGCGGGAGTAGCTCATTTGGTAGAGCGATAGCCTTCCAAGCTATAGGTGGCGGGTTCGAGCCCCGTCTCCCGCTCGAAAATTGAAAATGTTGCTAAGGGAGAAATCCCTCTTAGCGATATTTTTGTTTTTTAGTTAATCGAAAGAGATTAACAAAAGGCCGCAAGGTTATGCCTTTGTAGCTCAGTGGTAGAGCACTTCCTTGGTAAGGAAGAGGTCGGCAGTTCAATCCTGCTCAAAGGCTCCACTAATAAGCAAGGCCCATTGAACGAGTAAATTTTGAAACTTTTTATATTATACTAAATTAAAAACTGAATAATCATGGCAAAAGAGAATTTTGACCGAAGTAAACCCCACGTTAACATTGGTACGATTGGCCACGTTGACCACGGTAAAACAACCTTGACAGCTGCTATCACTAAAGTTCTTTCTGAAAAAGGTCTTGCTGAGAAAAAAGATTTCTCTTCCATTGACTCCGCTCCAGAAGAAAAAGAACGTGGTATCACGATCAACACAGCACACGTAGAATATTCTACTACTGCTCGTCACTATGCACACGTTGACTGTCCAGGTCACGCGGATTACGTGAAGAACATGGTAACTGGTGCTGCACAAATGGACGGTGCTATCTTAGTAGTTGCTGCTACAGATGGTCCAATGCCACAAACGCGTGAGCACATCCTTTTGGCTCGCCAAGTAGGTGTACCTCAATTAGTAGTTTTCATGAACAAAGTGGACATGGTAGACGATCCAGAATTATTAGAATTAGTTGAAATGGAGATTCGTGAGCTTCTTTCATTCTACGAATTCGATGGCGATAACATTCCAGTAATCCAAGGATCTGCTTTAGGTGGATTGAACGGAGATGCTAAATGGGTAGCTACGATCGATGCGTTAATGGATGCAGTTGATTCTTGGATTCCACTTCCGAAGCGTGATGTTGAAAAGGCATTCTTGATGCCAGTTGAAGATGTATTCTCGATCACAGGTCGTGGTACAGTTGCAACAGGTAAAATCGAGACAGGTGTTATTAACTCAGGTGAAGGTGTTGATATCTTAGGTATGGGAGCTGAAAACTTAAAATCAGTAGTAACTGGTGTTGAGATGTTCCGTAAGATCTTAGATCGCGGTGAAGCAGGTGATAACGTAGGTTTATTATTACGTGGTATTGAGAAAGCTGATATCCGTCGTGGTATGGTAATCTGTAAGCCAGGTTCAGTAAAGCCTCACACGAAGTTTAAAGCAGAGGTTTATATCTTGTCTAAAGAAGAAGGTGGACGTCATACTCCATTCTTTAATAAATACCGTCCACAATTCTACTTCCGTACGACAGACGTAACAGGTGAAATTACTTTACCTGCAGGAGTTGAAATGTGTATGCCTGGTGATAACTTAACAATTGATGTTACGTTATTGAACAAGGTAGCTATGGATAAAGGTTTACGTTTCGCGATTCGTGAAGGTGGCCGTACTGTAGGTGCTGGTCAGGTAACTGAAATCTTAGACTAATTTTTATTAGCCTATACGGAAAAGGGCGGTCAATGACCGCTCTTTTTTTTTGTAGCTTGCTTTGAAAATAAACATCTCTATGAAAAAACTATTAATCCTTCTTTTCTTTTGTGCATTCACCGTATCAGCGCAGGAATACTATGAAATCAGAACTTACCAGATGAAATTCCGTGGGAATGTAAATCTGTTAGAATCTTATTTATCCAAAGCCTTAATCCCGGCTCTCAATTCATATGGCGTTTCTAAAGTAGGTATATTCAAAGATTACGGAAAACCAGAACCTGGTATGGTTGTAGTCGCAATCCCCTTTCCTACTTTAGCTTCCTATGCGGGATACAAAGAAGCTTTAGAGAAAAATGCAGTTTATCAGGACGCGGCAAAACCCTATTTCGATAACGTAGGAATGGATAAGCCGATGTTCGAGAAGATCTCGACGTATTTGGCTAAAAGCTTTACAGGACATCCCACCTTAAAATTACCCGTAACTAATCCGGGTCGTATCTACGAATGGAGAACGTATGAAGCTTATAATGAAGACGCATTGAAACGCAAGATCGCGATGTTCAATGAGGAGGAATTAGGCATATTCAATACGGTAGGATTACACAATGTTTTTTTTGGCGAAGTACTCGCTGGGGAGAATACCCCTTGCTTAAGCTACATGGTTTCCTTCGAAAATATGGCAGAGCGAGATGCTAACTGGGCTAAATTCAGTGCAAATCCAGATTGGAAACGTATCTCTACAGATGCAAAATACGCCAATAGCCACTCCAGAACCGTTCGTAAATTCTTAGAACCGACGAGCTATTCTCAATGGTAAACAAACAATAATAAGAATGCGATTTGTTAATTGTCAAAATTTGGCTAAATTTGCAATCCTTTCTACGGGCATAGTATAACGGTAGTATGCAGGTCTCCAAAACCTTTGGTCAGGGTTCGAATCCTTGTGCCC
>CAMDSI010000125.1 GCA_945906915.1 Spirosoma fluviale
GTTCATCCGCCCTTTTTTGATAAGGACGAACTGACGGATAAACCAGAAAAATTCTTTGCCTCTGAGATTGTTAGAGAGAAGATTTTCTTGAATTACAAGAAGGAGATTCCTTATTCTTGTGAGGTAGTGGTGACATCCTTTAAGGAAGAACCGACTATTTTACGTATTGCTACGGAAATTTATGTGGAACGGGTGTCGCAACGTGCGATCATCATTGGACATAAAGGTGAAAATATCAAGAAAGTGGGTATCCAGGCGAGGGAGGATTTAGAGAAGTTTTTTGGTAAAAAAGTATTTTTAGAGCAGTTTGTCAAAGTGGAGCCGGATTGGCGTGCGAAGACCGACAAGCTGCGTTCATTCGGGTCTTCACTCGATTAATTTAACATAGAATGTCAAATATTATTGCAATTGTGGGGCGTCCCAATGTAGGGAAATCTACTTTGTTCAATCGCTTGATCGAACAAAAGAAAGCTATCATGGACAATGTGTCCGGGGTGACGCGCGACCGCCATTATGGTTACGGTCAATGGATAGGACGTTTCTTCACCGTGATTGACACGGGAGGATACGTGCATGGTTCAGACGATAAATTTGAAGGAGCCATACGCGAGCAAGTAGAATTAGCGATTGAAGAAGCCGCTGTTTTATTATTCGTAGTAGATTGCTCTACCGGTTTAACGGATTTAGATAAGGATTTTGCGAACGTTTTACGTCGCTCGAAGAAGCCCGTGCTTTTGATCGCGAATAAGGCTGATACGCACGAGAAGGCTTATGCTGCTGCAGAATTCTATGAATTAGGCTTAGGCGATCCATTTGCGATCGCAGCCGAAAGTGGTAGTGGTACGGGTGATATGCTCGACGTGATGGTTTCTCATTTTAAAGAGGAAGGAATTGAAAATCCAGAATCAGGCATTCCTCGCGTAGCTATTTTAGGTCGTCCTAACGTAGGAAAATCATCCTTCTTGAATGCGATCTTAGGAAAAGATCGCTCCATCGTAACTGATGAGGCGGGAACAACTAGAGACGCGATTCACAATCACTATACGATGTATGGGAAGGATTTCATAATTACAGATACGGCAGGTATTCGCCGAAAAGCAAGAGTGGACGATAACATCGAGTATTACTCGGTTTTACGTTCGATGAAGGCTTTAGAGGAATGCGATGTGGCGATTATCCTTATTGATGCAACTACGATCGATCCATTGACCGGTTTAGAGGCGCAGGATATGAACATTATCAGCATGGCGGATAAAGCCAAAAAAGGGATCGTCTTAATGATTAATAAGTGGGATTTAGTGGCGAAAGACACCAATACCGCAGTTCAATTAGAGAAATCGATTAAAGAGCGTATTGCTCCTTTGAATTATATGCCGGTCATCTTTACATCGGTGATGGAGAAGAAGCGTATCTTCCAAGCTTTGGAATTAATGTTAACTGTGTATGGTAACCGTTCACAAAAGATTTCTACATCGAAATTAAACGATGTGATGCTGGAAGTGATTGCGAGTTATCCGCCACCAGCCTGGAAAGGAAAATACATTAAGATTAAATATTGTACGCAGGTTTCGACTCCGTATCCGACCTTTATTTTCTTCTGCAATTTACCGCAGTACATCAAGGAAAGTTACGAGCGATATTTGGAAAATCAGATGCGAAAAGCCTTTGATTTATCAGGAACGCCTATTTCATTATTCTTTAGAAAGAAATAGTTGCTGTATTTGGGAGAGGCTGATGAATCCGATTTGGCCTCTTCCACCTACACCATAGATGCGATCCCCTACGAGACATAGGTTATGGTAAGGGCTTTTTCCTAAGCTAATCCATTGCTTTTTTTTCGGGTCAAAAGCCGAGCTTTCTGCCGGCCCAGATAGTATCCAATAGGGATCTGCCCATAAAATTTTCTCCACATAATAGGCGGGAGCTCCTACAATAGGCGACCACGATACACCAGCGTCCTTGCTCTCTAACACCGGAACTGGCCCCTCTTTAATGCGCGAATAATTACCCCCGCCGATCCATAAATTCTTCGCATCACGAACGCCTAAGCTAAAAAACCCGGTTCCTTCGCCCCCTGGAATCTCGGCATATGTTGACTCCCACTTAAGTGCATCTTTACTGAAAAGTACGCGAGCTTTTTCTCCACCCCCTGTAACGATATAATAGCCATTTTTTGTTTTCTGTAAGCTAGAACCACTGGCTGCGAAGGCTGCTTCTCCTTTTTGTAAAGCCGGATGTTTAGCCGGGTTCAATAATTTATAGAAACGGCCTTTTTCGCTAATTCGAATAAGTCCATAAAAGGGCCCCGCTGGATCTGATAAAACTAACCCTTGTTTGCCCTCCCAAAGAATCGCATCAAAGAAATAGCCCTTCTCCTTGATTTGAAAAGCTATTTCCCAGTTTAAGCCCCCATTCTCTGTTTTGAATATTTTAGCTGCTCCATTCTCTGCTGGACCAGCGCTTATGAGCAAAACGGTTTTATCGTCTAGTATCGCTAGATCTCTGAAATCCAAGGAATCAGCTTCAGGAACTTGCGAAACCGTAAAATGTTCGCCTCCATCACTGGAATGAATCACGGTGCCCCGCGTTCCTCCTATCCAGATGTGTGAACCCAGGGATCGGATCGCTCGAAAAGAGGCTTTTGTTTCCAGTGTTAGGGGAGTCCATTGCGCTAAGCTTTGGAAAACTCCACAAAAAAGTAGTGCGAATAATAAGGTGTTTTTTCTCATATCGATATAGTGCTGCAAATTACGGATTTTGGCAAATAATGATTATTTTTGAACCTTATAGCTTAAAATTTATTCGTCGACACGAAAAGGAACACGAAAAGTAAACATGGAAGAATTAAAACCCAAATCCCTTAATTTCTTAGAAGAAATCGTTCAGGATGGTATCGCGTCTGGGAAATACCCACAAGGTATTTTGACTCGTTTTCCACCTGAGCCGAATGGCTACCTGCACATTGGTCATGCAAAAAGTATTTGCTTGAACTTTGGATTAGCTCAGCGTTTCGGAGGGGGTACAAACTTGCGTTTTGATGATACAAATCCAGTGACGGAGGAAACCGAGTATGTGGAGTCGATTAAGAAAGATGTTTCTTGGTTGGGATTTACTTGGGAAAATGAATTATATACCTCCGATTATTTTGAGGATTTATATTTATTCGCTGAGAAATTAATTTCCCTTTCTTTCGCTTATGTAGATGATTCGACAGCAGTTGAGATCGCGGCTCAAAAAGGAACGCCTACCACTCCTGGTACACACAGTCCCTTCAGAAACCGAAGTGTAGAGGAGAATTTGACCTTATTTCGTGACATGCGAGCGGGTAAATATGCGGATGGAGAAAAAGTATTACGCGCAAAAATAGACATGGCTCATGCGAATATGCACATGCGTGATCCCTTGATGTACCGTATTCGCCATGTAAAACACCACCGTTCAGGAGATAAATGGTGCATCTATCCGATGTATGATTTTGCACATGGCCAAAGTGATTCCATCGAAGAAATTACCCATTCCATCTGTACCTTGGAATTCGACGTTCACCGTCCATTATACGATTGGTTCTTAGATAAATTAGGGATTTTCCCCTCTCATCAATATGAATTCGCGCGTTTGAACTTGTCCCATACGGTGATGAGCAAGCGTAAATTATTGCAATTAGTGAACGAGAAAGTAGTCAACGGCTGGGATGATCCCCGCATGCCTACCATTTCGGGATTGCGCAGACGTGGTTTTACACCTGCCTCGATTCGCAATTTCTGCGAGCGTATCGGGGTGGCGAAACGCGATAATTTGATAGATTTAAGCTTACTAGAATTCTGTATTCGGGAAGACTTGAATAAATCTGCCGATCGCGTGATGGCGGTGTTGGATCCTATTAAATTAGTGATCACAAATTATCCAGCAGATAAAACGGAGGATTTACTCATTGAAAATAATCCAGAGGCAGAGCAAATAACGAAGCGCTCCGTGCCATTCTCAAATGAATTATACATCGAGCGTGATGACTTCATGATCGATCCACCTAAGAAATTCTTCCGCTTAGGCGTAGGATTGCAGGTGCGTTTGAAAGGAGCTTATATCGTCACGTGTACGGATTTTAAAGCGGATGCGGCAGGTAACGTGACTGAAGTTCATGCAGAATACATTCCAGAAAGTAAGTCAGGGCAAGATACGAGTGGCGTTTCTGTGAAGGGAACGATTCACTGGGTGTCTGTGGCTCACGCGGTAGAAGCAGAGGTTCGCAACTTTGATCGCTTATTGATTGTAGAAGACGCCTCTGAACTGGGGGATGATTATTTGAAATTCATTAATCCAGAATCACTTCAAATTATTCCAAAAGTGTATGTGGAACCAGGATTGAAAGCGGCGAAAGAGGGTCAGGCACTGCAATTTATTCGCAAAGGATACTATAGCTTAGATGCAGATTCGACGTCAGAAAAGTTGGTATTTAATCGCACAGTGACTTTAAAAGACACCTGGGCTAAAGAAAAAGGCAAATAATTATTTTTTCGCGAAAAGCGAATCCACGAAAGTGGTCTTGTTGAATACTTGGAGATCGGAGATTTTTTCTCCCACTCCAATGTATTTGACAGGGATCTTGAACTGATCCGAAATACCAATCACCACCCCACCTTTTGCCGTACCATCTAGCTTCGTAATCGCTAGCGAGGTAATCTCGGTTACTTTAGTGAACTCTTGCGCTTGTATGAAGGCGTTTTGGCCTGTAGAACCGTCTAAAACTAGCATCACCTCATGTGGTGCCTCTGGAATAAATTTCTGAATCACGCGCTTAATTTTACCCAGCTCGGTCATCAAGTTTACTTTAGTATGTAATCGTCCTGCCGTATCGATGATGACAATATCAGCATTCATTTCAACCGCTTGCTTAACGGCATCAAAAGCGACCGCTGCTGGATCGGTATTCATGCCATGGTCGATGACCGGGACTCCTACGCGCTCACCCCACAATTTCAATTGATCTACTGCTGCCGCACGGAAAGTGTCGGCTGCACCTAATACGACCTTTAAGCCATTTTGATGAAATTGGGACGCTAATTTACCGATGGTAGTCGTCTTTCCTACTCCATTCACGCCCACGACCATAATCACATAGGGTTTTTGTGCGGGCTCAGTGAAGGCATTTTCAAGAGAAGAGGATTGATTTTCCTCTAATAAAGCGGCAACTTCCTCTCTTAATACCTTGTCTAATTCCTCTGTAGAAACGTATTTATCACGCTCCACTCGTCGCTCGATGCGCTCAATAATCTTCAAAGTAGTGGCTACTCCTACGTCAGAGGTTAATAAAATTTCCTCTAATTCATCGAGTACACCTTCGTCTACTTTCGATTTTCCGACAACAGCCCGTCCAATTTTAGAAAATAAACCGGTAGAGGTCTTCTCTAAACCTTGCTCCAAAGCTTGAATTTCTTCTTGCTTTTGCGGTTCTGGTTTCTTTTTTAAAAAATCGAATAATCCCATGGTATAGGTTATAAAACGATACGAAGGTAAACAAAATAAAAAAAGTCCCTTCAAGAAGGGACTCTATTTTTTTTAAGATAGGTAAACGGGAATTGAAAAATTAGTTTCTCAATGCAGCGTTAACGTCATCTTGAAGGATGATTTCTTCTTTGAAGGTATAAGCTCCTGTAGTAGGATTCTTAACCGCCTTAATAATCTTAGCGTACTTAACGCCGCCTTCTTTTTTCAGAGTTGCAACTACTTTCTTAGCCATGGTTCAACCTATTTAATTTCTTTGTGTAAAGTAACTTTTTTCAAAAAAGAGTTATATTTTCTTAACTCAATACGTGCTGTCGTATTCTTACGATTTTTTGTCGTGATGTAGCGAGACATGCCTGGAAGACCAGTTTCTTTGTGCTCAGTGCATTCTAAGATTACTTGAATGCGATTTCCTTTCTTTGCCATAATAGATAAATCATTTATCCGCCTCTGCTCGAAACGGAATGCAAAGGTAGGATAATTTCTTTTTTCCCCAAAGCCTTTGCTAAAAATAGATGTAAAAATTTATTTTTCCCCGTTAGATTTCTCATTTTTGTTTAATGAATCCCATCCAGTATCAATTTCTTCCCGAAAACTTTCAGAATTCCGACCCGAATAAATTTCGCGTGGAGGATTTGAAATCGGAGGAAATGATCATTTCCCTGGGACCCCAGCATCCATCAACGCACGGAGTTATTCGATTAGAAGTAATCTCTGACGGAGAATGGATAAAAGAGGTGGTTCCTCATTTAGGGTATTTACACCGTTGCTTCGAGAAACATGCGGAAGCGCTGCCTTTCAATCAAATCATCCCGTATGTGGATCGATTGGATTATATGGCGGCTATGAATTCGGAGCATGCCTATGTGATGGCGGTGGAAAAGATGCTGGATTTAACAGGGAAGCTTCCTAAACGCATTGAATACATTCGCGTACTTGTGGCGGAATTAAATCGGATCGCGTC
>CAMDSI010000126.1 GCA_945906915.1 Spirosoma fluviale
AAAACTTTTCAAGAAAACGCTGAATGCTTGCGAATTAACGCTCATAATAATACCCAAAAATGATATCCATTTCATCTTCAGAGGTCAAACCAAATCCAATATTTTTAGCGGTATCATTTACATAGGTCGCAACTGATGTTAAACCCTCCCCCGCTTGTAACAGAATAGGCGTATCGTAATTGATTACTTTCGGATGAGCCCAATCTGTATTTTCATAAATAACTTCGCCATCGCGAGTACCGCCTTTAATTTTAATTTGGAATAATTTTCCCCTAGCATGGTAATGAGACGTCAGGGAGACAACTGCGACCGGCTTATCAAATTTAAAATCGCGTACGATCGTGGTTGTCTGATTAGCGGGTAAGTTAAAACTGGTGACATTAAAATCGATCATTTGAACGATCTTCTTTACCTGATCAGCGGGCACCGTATAAAGATTCACATAATTTTCCCCATATAAATTACCTGTCGTCTTATTAAAATAATGAGGATTCAAATCAATGGATGCATTAGCAGGCAGCTGCAAAGCTATCCCCGCAGGAAAAGTATAATCCGAATTAGGATCTGTCCCGCCACCTAAAAAAATATGATTTGACATTTGAATAACTGTTGCGATATTCAGAGAGTTGTCTAAATTTCGTAGATCTCGCACATCATCGAGCGCAGGCAGCGTGGATTTAGATCGAAAGTCGTAGAGCACCATGTGGTGGCTATTAGCCCTGGATTTCAATTTTATGCGTGACACATAAATGGGCGCGGAATTACTAAGAGGGCGACGAATAAATAATTCTCGCTCGAAATTAGGCGGAATAACAAAACGATCTACCTTTAGCTGGACGCCTGTTTTCCCTTCCTCCACTGGCGATGCCAAAGGAGCAAAATTCGCATCCTCCACATAACTCGGCGTCGTATCATCGAGCAAACTTGCGTCAACAACGGATCCTGTCATCGGTGCCCCTGCGTCAATCCACTTTTGAACGAAGGCCAAAACCCCTTTACTCAGCGGCTTGCCCCCTAAAGGCATCGGAGTGCCATAATTGGCTAGGCCATGATGACTTAAATCCCAATTTAGTTTGTGATAAAATAAGCTTTCTCCGGATGCATATTTTCGAACCCGCAGGACTGAATTCTTGAGTGCAACCGGGTTAACGGAGGCTACTCCCACTAAATTCGCATACGAACTTCCCTTCGTAAGCACTAAGCCATGCTGTGGAAAACTGGCATCCTTATTGGATAAATGACATCCCGAACTAGCGCAACTAGGTGTCAATAGTTTATCTTGTAATAGATCAAATGACGATGTCATCGTGATTTGTGGTGCGGGCGTAATGCTTTGATCGTTTGCCTCTTTAGAACAGGCAAGTGGCAAGGAAGCCAACAATAATATCCATTTTTTCATCGCAAGGAATACTGATCTTGATTTTCTCCTGGTTCAATTTTAAGTACCCTACTTAAAACAAGTAGCACTAATTTACGTGAAGCTAACCAAACTGGCAAATTACATAGAAGCGCAAATTCGGAAAGGGAAATTTGGTCGTTTGAACGCAAATATTCCATCAACCAGCGCTCCGGATCACCATAAGCAAAAGACATTCCCTCTTCATTTTCTCTCCGAAGAATTTGCTTCATTTCTTTGCTGGCTTGAATCGTCCGATCTTTAACACGAACATAACAAACAGGATTAGGATCCGTAGTTAATTGTACAAAATGTGGCTTATCCACACTTTCAAAAACGTGATAAACTAATACCGAACGTCCGTTTTCTATAGGTATTTGATACACATGGTAGGTAAATGAGGGAAAGCAATAGGAGGAAATTGCTTTTTCTAACAAGAATTGATCTTCGTCCACAAACTTAGAGCCTTCAATTTTTCCTTCGTCCGAAACACCTATAAACAAGTGACCTCCATCCGAATTAGCAAATGCGACCAACTCCTTGACAATTTTTTCAGGAAACTTGACTTTCATCTTAAACTCCAATCTTTGGCCTTCTCCATGACGCACTAAATGCTTTAGATTTCGTAAATCCAAAAACATTTCTGCATCCTCTCCGGCAGATTGATCCAACAAAATTTCGTCTTGCGCTCGCATAGCTTCTAAACTCTTTTAAATTTAATAAATTTTAATTCAAATGGTTAAATTTTTATTTATTAGTATAGTTATTCAATAGACATTGTGTACCTTTGTAAAAATCCTGTTTTTTATGGTTCCCGAAACCCTCGAAATAGAACTACTTTCTAAAAATCTCTCCGAGCGAATTCAGTTCATTACAAGCTATTTTGCTGGAGAAAAAATCGTTTTTTCCACCTCTTTTGGGCAAGAAGATCAGGCCATCACCCACGCGATCGCTAGTACAAATTCAGCTATTGAAATCTTTACTCTCGACACGGGTCGTCAATTTCAAGAGTCTTATGAGTTGATGGATTTAACCATAAAAAAATATTCGCTTTCTTTAAAAACCTATTTTCCCTCCACTCCAGCGGTGGAGAAGCTTGTTGCAGAGAAAGGTTTCAATTCGTTTTATACCTCTGTGGAGAACCGAAAAGAGTGTTGTTTTGTTCGAAAAATGGAGCCTTTAAATCGAGCAATCAGTGGGGCAAAGGTTTGGATCACTGGATTAAGAGCCGAACAATCTGAAAATAGGGCGGATATGCCGATTATAGAATGGGATGAAAACCGGCAATTATTTAAGATCAATCCGCTGATTGATTGGTCATTTGAAACGTTAGAAAAATACCTAGTAGAACATAAAATTCCCCAAAACCCTTTGCACAAAAAAGGATTCGTTTCGATCGGATGCGCACCATGTACCCGTGCCATCGCTGAAGGTGAACATCCGCGTGCTGGTCGTTGGTGGTGGGAGAATTCACAAAAAGAATGTGGTTTACACGCCTAAGTTATGCAAACAATACAAGACAAAATCGGTCATTTCCCTAGACAACTAGAGGATGAATCCATCTACATCCTGCGGGAAGTGGCGGCGCAATTTGAGCGTCCAGCTTTACTTTTCTCGGGTGGAAAGGATTCAATTACCTTAGTTCGTTTAGCCCAAAAAGCATTTTTTCCTGGTAAAATTCCTTTTCCTTTGGTTCATATCGATACCGGACATAATTTTCCCGAGACGATTGAATTTAGAGATTGGTTAGCGAAGGAAACGGGAGCGGAATTGATCGTTCGGTATGTGCAGGATTCCATCAATCAAGGAAAAGCAACGGAGGAGTCTGGGAAATATGCCTCGCGCAATGTGTTACAAACCGTCACCTTATTGGATACCATTGAAGAATTCAAATTTGATGCCTGTATCGGTGGAGCTAGGCGTGATGAGGAAAAGGCGAGAGCTAAGGAACGGATTTTTTCTGTGCGGGACGATTTTGGTCAGTGGGATGCAAAGCGCCAAAGACCTGAATTATTCGATATGCTAAATGGCCGCATCGCCGTGGGCGAAAACGTGCGTGTGTTCCCTATCTCGAACTGGACCGAACTGGATGTTTGGAACTACATCAAAGAAGAGAAAATGGAGATCCCTAGCATCTATTATTCGCACCAACGCCAGGTGATTGAGCGCGACGGAATGCTTTGGGCTGATTCCGAATACCTTAATAAAGAGGCAGATGAGATTCCATTTGAAGCTACTGTTCGATTTAGAACGGTAGGCGATATGACTTGTACAGCTGCCGTCGCATCCGATGCGATCGATATTGATGTGATCATTGAGGAGATTCTTTCTGCCGAAATTTCGGAACGTGGCGCGCGTATTGACGATAAGCGTTCAGAGGCCGCGATGGAAAAAAGAAAACAACAAGGGTATTTTTAATTCAATCTCAGACAAGAACACATGGATATTTTACGCATAGCTACCGCAGGTTCCGTTGATGATGGAAAAAGTACCTTGATCGGTCGCCTACTTTACGAGACTAATTCGATTACAAAAGATAAAATTGAGGCTTTGGAAACTGCTTCCAAACGCAAAGGATTAGATTTTTTAGATCTTTCTTTGTTAACGGATGGATTAATTGCTGAGCGCGAGCAAGGTATTACCATCGACGTAGCACACATTTATTTCTCTACACCCACTCGCAAGTATATTATTGCCGATACACCGGGACACGTAGAATACACGCGCAATATGGTGACGGGGGCTTCGAACGTGAAGGTTTCCCTCATCTTAGTGGATGCGCGTCAAGGTGTGGTGGAACAAACAGCCCGTCACTTATCGATCGCCGCGATGCTGCGAATTCCGAAGGTCATTATTTGTGTCAACAAGATGGACTTGGTTCAATACCAGGAGTCGACTTTTAATGCGATCAAAGATAGTTTGGCGGAATTAGTCGCACAGACTACGTTCGAAGGACAAGAAATCAGTTTCCTACCGATCTCCTCTTTATATGGCGAAAACATCACGCAAAAAGCCAGCGAAATGCCTTGGTTTAGCGGAAATACGTTATTAGGCGAGTTAGAAGCCTTCGAATATGCTTCTACCCTAGCACACGCACCCGCTCGTTTTCCGGTTCAATTTGTCGTTAGGCCGATGACCGAAGCTTACCATGATTACCGGGGTTATGCCGGAAAAATTAGTTCGGGTACTTTCCAAGTGGGCGATGCGATTCGCGTCTTGCCTACAGGTCAAGAAAGTACGATTGCCACGATTGAGAAATTTGAAAGCAAATTGTCGCAGGCCATCGCAGGGGATTCGGTAACCATTACCTTGACAACAGATATTGATATTTCACGTGGAAATACGCTTGTATTAGCTTCGGAAGATCAGCCACCGCAGCTTAAAGATTTTTCTGCACAGATTTGCTGGTTAGATCACACGGCCTTGAGCCCGGGAAAAACCTATTTATTGCAGCATGGCATCAATATAACAAAGGCCAAAATCTCTCAAATTACCGAGCGCCTGGATGTCTCGACACAGAGCGCCACTGAAGGGGTCTCGAATTTGCAACTCAATGAAATCGGAACGATTGCCTTGCGCACGGCGCAACCGATTAGTGCAGATAAATATGCTGCTAATCCGTCCAATGGCGCCTTTATCCTCATCGATGAATTTACTAATTC
This sequence comes from Spirosoma fluviale, assembly GCA_945906915.1. Classification (GTDB taxonomy): domain Bacteria; phylum Bacteroidota; class Bacteroidia; order Cytophagales; family Spirosomataceae; genus Aquirufa; species Aquirufa fluvialis_D. Next base: position 5,059 of record CAMDSI010000126.1, read on the forward strand.
AACGGTGGGTGTAGGATTCGTAAAATAAAATTATTGGTATTTTTTAGGAGCGTAGAGGAAGCCAAAAGCCTCTGCGCCTTTTTTTGTGTGCACTTCGTGGTGCACATAATGCGCTTTCATGATGCGCTTCATATAGGCTGAACCTGCCTTGTACTTGATTTTGATGCGGCGATGCACGATGATATCGTGAAAGATAAAATAGAATATACCATAGGTCGCGATGCCTAAACCGATGTAAAACAAGGGCCAATATTCCGGAATCTCCGCACCTATAATAATCGTCAAAGTAGAAGAAACGCCAAAAACGACGGAAAAAAGATCATTTTTCTCCAACGCATTCTTGTGGTGAACGTGGTGCGACTCGTGCCAATTCCACATAATTCCGTGCATAATATATTTATGCGTAAACCAAGCCACTCCTTCCATTCCCAGAAAAGTTCCTAACCAAAGTAAAATTCCCATAATTGCTATTTAAACTTCGAACCAAAATTACGGTGAATTGTTTTAAAATTCCACCCTCACCTTTGGCCTAAATCAATTATCTTTGTAGGCTTAGATTACACATATGATAGATAAGAATTACGCTCCGCAGGAAATTGAACAAAAATGGTATGCCTACTGGTTAGAAAACAAGCTTTTCGCTTCGAAACCTAATCCAGAAAAAGAGGCTTACACCATCGTCATTCCTCCTCCTAACGTCACTGGAGTACTACATATGGGCCATATGCTGAATAATACGATTCAAGATGTCTTGATTCGTAAAGCGCGTATGGAAGGTAAAGAAGCGTGTTGGGTACCAGGAACTGACCATGCCTCTATTGCGACTGAAGCGAAAGTGGTGGCGATGCTGAAAGAAAAAGGCATCTCTAAGGCCGATATTACTCGCGAGGAATTCCTAAAATATGCCTTCGAATGGAAGGACAAATACGGCGGAATTATCCTCGATCAATTGAAAAAAATAGGTGCTTCGTGTGACTGGGATCGTACCCGTTTCACCATGGAACCCTCTTTATACCAGGCGGTTATTGATACCTTTGTTCGTTTATACAACAAAGGATTGATCTACCGAGGAGTGCGAATGGTGAACTGGGATCCGCAAGGAAAAACAGCGGTATCGGATGAAGAAGTTATTCATAAAGATGTTCAGGCCAAATTATACCATATCCAATATCCCCTCGTGGATGGCAGTGGATCGGTTACGATTGCAACAACACGTCCTGAAACCATCATGGCGGATGCGGCCATCTGTGTGAATCCTGCGGATGAACGCTATGTTCATTTACATGGAAAGAAAGTGCGCATACCCTTAAT
>CAMDSI010000127.1 GCA_945906915.1 Spirosoma fluviale
GTCGCCACGGCTTCGGAACGATTGAATTATGTGCCTAGCTATGAAAGTAGGGAATCCTTACAACCCTTGCAGACCTATGTGTCTGATGATTATTTCGGGATATTGGGAGAGAATCAAGGAGAATGGCTCGAAGGTAATGACGCGACAAATGAAGCCTTATCGGTAGGCATTGGTCGGATTCCAGCCAGATCCTTTGAAGAAGCAAATACGGTAGTGAGTAAACTTATTAGTTATGAGTCCCAAAATCGCAAACAACCCTATCGGTTCGCTTGGCTAGCCGATGATGGCGATTCAAATATTCACGTACAAGATGCAGAAGACTTCTCCGCGTTAATTCCTGAGGCATTTCAAGTTCAAAAAACCTACCTAGATCAATTTCCTCAAGAAGTAGCTAACGGAATATATACGTCTGCCGCTGGCAAAAAGGCAAGCCTCGACTTATTTAACCAAGAGGCAGATTTTATACATTTCTTGGGTCACGGATCAGAATCAGCCTGGACAGACGAAAAAGTCATTACCAATAACGAATTGCAAAACCTAAAAAATAGCCAACACCTGCCCATCCTTTTAACGGCTACGTGTCAGTTTGGGCGTTTTGACGATCCTAATCAAATGTCTGGCGCAGAAATTAGTCTATTGTCGAATCAGGGGGGAGCCATTGCCCTTATTTCGACGACAAGACCCGTTTTTCAGAGTAGCAATTATCTATTCGGGCAAGCATTTTATAGACAATTAACTAATCATCTAAATACTACCGATTACCGCTTAGGGGATATATTCAGAGATGCTAAAAATGATAGTCAATCTGGTGTTATTAACCGCAATATCACCCTTTTAGGTGATCCTTCGTTAAATCTACCTTGGAATCAAAAACAGCTGAGTATTAAAATAGACACGTTGCCCTCTGGCTTAATTCAAGGCCAAACCACCCCTAGCATCGATGGAGAAATCCAGGTATATTATTATGGGGAAGAGCGATCCGTGCAGACTTTGGGAACAAAAACAGATAAATACAACTACCGCATCCCTGGAAACCTAGAGGGCACGCACGCTGCCACCATCCAAAAAGGCAAATTCAATCTAGCTAACCTACCTGCGTCTGGATTAAAATGGATTGCACGTACTGCCACAGAAAACTACGGAGGCGGAATGCGAAGTGTATTGAAAGCGAGTTCAGAGGCAAAAGAAAGCACTCCTCCCGTGCTTTCAGCAAGCTTATTAAACGAATCTAATATACAAGCTTGCTCCCCTAATCCGATTTTAAAAATTAACATAACAGACGCCAGCTCGCTTCGATTTGTGGGACCTAAAGGCGAATTAGCTTATTTGACCGTAAACGACACCTTAAAAATCCCCATCGCCAATCTTTTTTCACCCGAATTGAATAATAGCAAACAAGGAACACTCCTCTTCCCGTTTCAATCTTTACAACCTGGAAATTATCGAATTAAAGCGAATTGTTTTGACCTACATACGAATCAGGGATTTTGTTCGTTTGATTTCACGGTTTCCTCTTTAACGAAAGAGAATAGTTCGCTTAGAATTTATCCTAATCCAATGACAGAACGAAGTAATTTCTCCTTTATTCAAGAGAAACGTTGGACGAGCTACTTCTACAAACTAAAAATTTATAGTAACTTAGGGAAACAAATTTTAGAGAAAACCGGCTTGGTTCCTGGAAGCGATTCTGTCAACCAAACTTTCTCGATCGATTGGAGTGCAGAAGAGAAAAACCAATTAGATTTTATCAACTACTATCAATTAGAATTAACTTACGATACGGGAGCTCCATTTCAAAGCTTTAGCGGTCGAATTGGAAATATAAAATAGCCCATGAAACATTTAGTGACCCTGATTTTATGCACACTAGGATTTAATGTCCTTGCTCAAACGACATTAGTTTCAGGCCAAATCAATGCTGGACGAATTCCTACTCCCACCCTGCTATTCTTAAATGTAGCACCTGATGCGCGTTCTGCTGCAATGGGGGACGCGGGAGTGGCCTTATCAGTAGATGCCAATGCCATTCGCTGGAATACGGCAAAATTAGCAACCACAGATAAGAAAATGGGTTTTTCCATGTCCTATACGCCTTGGTTACGCAATCTAGTCAACGACATGGCACTCTATAACATAGCGGGCTATACGGTGACGAAGAAGAATTTAGTCTTTGGCTTTTCGGTTGATTATTTTGATCAAGGGATGTTCCAAGCGACTTTAGATAACGGAACAAGTGCAGGTAATTTTAATTCAAAAGAATTTGCGCTAGGTATTTCGCACGCTAGAAAATTATCGCCGGCACTTTCTTTAGGAATGAATTTGAAATACATTAATTCGAATTTATTAGGCAATTACCAAGGTGGCGGAGGAATTAGCAATGCCTTGAAGCCAGCCGAAACAGTGGCAGCGGATATCTCGGTCTTTTATTCGAAGCCCACAACGGCCCCTTGGAAATATAGCTATGGCCTTACGCTTTCAAACATATCAGGTAAGGTAACCTACGGTGGAACAGAGAAGAACTTTATTCCTACGAATTTACGTGTCGGTATGGCTGCCACACACGAGATAGATGATTTGAATAAATTAACATTCACCGTTGACTTCAATAAATTGATGGTTCCTACACCTCCTGCCTACGTAAATGGGAAAATGGTAGGCACGGATCCGGCGACGGTTTCAGCGATTGGAGGGATTTTTGGATCTTTAGGGGATGCGCCAGACGGGATTAGTGAGGAAATCAAAGAGGTGACTACCTCTATCGGTGCTGAATATTTATTTAATAATTCTTTTGCCTTACGAACAGGCTATTTTAATGAGAGTGAAATGAAGGGAAATCGCAAGTACTTTACCTTTGGCGTAGGCTTTAAGATGGACTCGAAATACGGTCTTGACTTTGCTTACTTAGTCCCTAGTGGACAAGGGAGTCCACTTGCGAATACCTTACGTTTAACGCTCATTGCGGGCATTAATCAGCCCGTTAAATAATATGCTAGATCGCAGTATTGCCCCAGCCGCCTATCCGGTGGATAAAATTTTATTCCCTACACCTAATCAGTTCACCTTAGCGAATGGAATTCAGGTTTGGGTCGTTTCTGCTGGCGAACAGGAGGTTTTTAAATTTGAATTAAGTACGAAAGCAGGGGCGATTCATAGCCCTTTAGCGGGGTTAGCGGGAATGACGGCTTCTCTGATGAAAAGAGGAACGTCTACCCATTCAGCGCAAGCCATAAATCAAGATTTTGATTTTTTCGGCGCATTTTGGGATATCCAAGCCAGTTTAGACCATGGCACTTTTACCGTATATGGCTTGAATAAGCACTTTAACTCTTTAATACCGCTGGTAGCAGAAATTCTACAGGACGCTATATTCCCCGCCGACGAAGTAGAAAAAGAGATTGAAATTGAGCGCCAAAAAACGAAGCTCAATTGGGAGAAAACCTCCTATTCAGCGAGCCAAAAATTTAGAGCACAGATTTTTCCAAACGACCCATATGGCCGTTTCACTTTGGCAGATGATTTTGATTGTTTAGATCAAAAAATAATTATTGAGCAGTTTGAAGCTACTTGGAAAACACAGCAACCGGTTATTTTCCTTTCCGGAAAGATTTCAGAGGAGCAGATCAAATTTTTAGATCAGACCCTAGGACAAATTTCGTTTAGTAGTCCGGTGATTCACATACCAACCCTTCAGCCTGCGCCCAAGCCCCTAAAAATAAGGGAAGAAAAAGAGGGATCCGTTCAGAGTTCCATTCGATTCGGTCTGCCTGCCATTTCTAGAGCCCATCCGGACTATTTTAATTTTAGCCTGATGAATACCGTTTTGGGTGGCTATTTTGGATCTAGATTGCAGAAAAATATCAGAGAAGACAAAGGATTCACCTATGGCATCTCCTCCAGCCTAGCCCCTTATCCGCGCGGCGGCTATTGGGTGGTGGGAACGGATGTAAATGGGGAAAATGTGAATGAGACTTTGGCAGAAATCAAAAAAGAAATAACCATTCTTCAAAACGATTTAGTCTCAGAAGAGGAATTAGACATCGTAAGAAATTACCTGATGGGAAGCTTCACCGGCGAATTGACGCAAGCTTTCGATATCGCCGAAAAAGTAAGGGTAATTCAATTAGATGGCCTGGCACCTGATTATTATGACCAGTTCCAAGATCATATACAAAATATCCAGGCCCAGGATATTAGAGACATGGCTGCTAAATACCTGAACCTGAATCAAATGCACGAGGTTATCGTGGGTTAAGAATTAGAACGAGGCTAATTCTCTAAATTCATTTACACGGCTAGCTAAATCTGCTTCCGTAATTTCGAATAAACGCTCAGTACCGAATTTCTCCACACAGAAGGAGGCCATCGCCGAACCGTGGACAATCGCTTTGCGCATGTTTTCGAAGGAGATATCGTCTGTTTTTGCAAGGTAACCGATAAATCCACCTACAAAGGTGTCACCAGCTCCCGTCGGATCAAACACGTCTTCTAGTGGCAAAGCTGGGCAATAGAACATGCGATCCCCTTGGAATAACAAGGCACCGTGCTCCCCTTTCTTAATAATTAAGGTTTTAGGTCCCATCGCCATGATTAATCTCGCGGCTGTCCGGAGCGAATATTGCTCGGATAATTGACGTGCCTCCTCATCATTGATGCAAAGCACATCCACCATCGTCAAAACACGCTTCAAATCATCCATCGCTACATCCATCCAGAAATTCATCGTGTCCATAACGACTAATTTGGGACGTTTGTTTAGTCCTTGAATAGCCTCCATTTGAACTTGTGGAGTTAAGTTTCCTAACATTAAATAATCACAATCTTGATAAGATGCTGGGATAGCTGGTTTGAAATCTGCTAACACATTTAATTCCGTCACCAAGGTGTCACGGGAATTCATATTGTTATGGTATTTACCTGCCCAAAAGAAGGATTTCTCCCCTTTCTTAATCTGTAAGCCATCTAGATTTATTCCGCGTGAAGTCAACGTGTCCATGTATTCTTGGGGAAAATCATCCCCCACCACAGCTACCACATTTACCTTAGGTAAAAAGAAGGCCGCAGATAAGGCGATGTAAGTACAAGATCCACCGATGATTTTATCGGTTTTCCCATAAGGGGTTTCAAGGGCGTCGAACGCTACGGTTCCAATGGATAATAAGCTCATAATAAATGTTTTAACCTACTTTAGGACAACGACTAAAGACTTGGTTTGGGTTGAAAAAATACCGGTAGGTAATAAAAGTTTTATCATTCGTGGCTCCTAACTGGGAGACAAATCGAAGCATTTTAGGATTAAAGTCCCCCACCCAGTTCATATCCATGGTTGCATAGGGATAGAAAGGATTCGTTCGAGCGACTTCTCGGAATCGAAGGGCAATAGCCGATTCGACTCCCTTGCCTTGGTGATCTGGAGTTACGCCAAAAATCACCCCACAAGTACGGGTCAACGTTCCTTTCATCTTTAATAAAAGGAATTTAATCATGCCCCACCAGTTCAGTTTCCCGTTCAGGTGTTTGACGATTTGGTTCAAATCAGGGATGACAATAAAGAAAGCCACTGGCGTCCCATCGGTTGTGTAGGCAAACCACAATAATTGCTCATCGATGATGGGCTTCATAGTTTTCACTAGTTTTTGGGCAGATTCCGAACTCATTTCCTTCACCCCAGGGAATTTAGCCCAGGCAGCATTGAAAATGAAGCGAAAATCTTCCGCGTATTTGGTCAAATTACTCTTTTCGATGTGTTGAAAAACGTAATCAGGGTTATTAAAAATGCGTTGTGCTTTTTCTTCAATGCCCGGCGTGACGTTTGCTCCTGCAATAGGCGACACGAATACGTATTGTTGAAAATAATCTTTAAATCCGTAATTCTCGAAGAAAGGAATGTAATAGGGTTTCGTCCAGGGCATTTTGTAGGTGGGCTCAAACTCCCAGCCTTTGACCATCAACCCCCAGAAACCATCGCGCTCCCCAAAATTAATCGGGCCATCCATCCCCTCCATTCCTCTCTCCGCTAGCCAAGTTTTGCAGGCATCAAAAAGTAGTACAGCTGCACTTTCATTCTCCACACACTCAAAAAAGCCCATGCCACCCACGGGAACCTCGCCTTCTTTCGTATTCCGCTCATAAAAAGCGGCTACTCGGCCGATAGGCTCACTGGAATCCGAAAACAAAATCCAGCGAATTGCCTCTCCTTGCTTAAAATGGGGGTTCTTACGTGAATCAAAAATTGATTCCACATCGTTGTTCAACGGACGAATCCAATT
>CAMDSI010000128.1 GCA_945906915.1 Spirosoma fluviale
TGGGTGGAGGCGAAGGCAGGGGATCCTAGGTTCCGTTTTGGCAATCAAGGAACGACTTTTGATCCAAGTTCTCAAACCGAAGACATTGGTAATGATCCCATTCGCGCTAGTACGTATGCGGTGAAAAATTTGAAATATGTGGCCAAAAACCTAGCCGATTGGACGAGCAAAAAGACCAACGACTACGAAGATTTGATCGAATTAAATGATGAACTATTGGGTTCTTGGTCGCGTTATGTAGGCCACGTGACGACGATGGTGGGCGGCGTATATGAGCAATATGCTAAACCAAATCAAAACATTACCTCCTATAATCCAGTACCTAAAGCGAGCCAACAAGCGGCTGTTAATTGGTTAATTTCGAATGTATTTACGAACGTAGATTGGTTGATAAACAGAGAGGTTGTAACGCACAATATGGCGGGTTACATCGATCGAATGAGAAGCCTGCAAGTTAGCCCATTGAACCGGATGTTAAGTTTAGAGACTTTTGCGCGCTTAGATAATAGCGCTTTAACTACCCCTAATAATTACAAGACGATAGATCTATTTCAAGATGTACGCGGAGGGATTTGGAGCGAATTAGCCTCAGGGAAAAATATCGATAAGTACCGTCGCAATTTACAGAAAGCTTACATAGAGCGCATGAAGACATTGATGACGGATCAGGCGCCAGCTCCCCCTAGTCCTTTCGGCGCGCGTGAATCCTATCCGGTGGCGCAGTCAGATGTTCGCTCGATTGTTCGTGGTGAACTGAAGTCGCTTCAGGCGAGTTTAGCGGCTTCGAAGGCTAAGTTTGCAGACAAAGAAGTTCGCTACCACTTAGACGATTGCTTGGAACGCGTTTCGTTGATTTTGAATCCTAGGAAGTGACCCATAATTAGATCATATGGTAGGAAAGCAGGTACTGTTATGACAAATATAAGCGCATTGACTATATTTGCACAAACAAAATTCAAGCACTATGATTATTGAACCTAGAATGAGAGGGTTTATCTGTTTAACATCTCACCCGAAGGGTTGCGAAAAAAACGTCTTAAATCAAATTGACTACGTTAAATCAAAGGGAGCCATCGATGGCCCTAAAAAAGTGCTTGTGATCGGAGCCTCTACGGGTTTTGGTTTAGCGTCTCGCATTACGAGCGCATTCGGCTCGAATGCGGCGACGATCGGGGTTTTCTTTGAAAAAGCACCTGCAGAAGGCAAAACAGCCTCTCCAGGATATTATAATAGCCTTGCATTCGAAGCAGCGGCAGGCAAAGCAGGTCTTTATGCGAAGAGCATTAATGGCGATGCTTTCTCTAACGAAGTAAAAACCCAAACGATCGATTTAATTAAGGCAGATTTAGGCCAAATTGATTTAGTCATTTACAGTCTAGCTTCGCCAGTTCGCCAGCACCCTGTAACGGGCGTGTTGCACCGTTCGGTTTTGAAACCTATCGGTGATACGTTCACGGATAAAACGGTTGATTTCCACACCGGCATTGTTTCTGACGTGACGATTACACCTTGTAGCGAGGAGGATATTGAGAATACGGTAACTGTGATGGGCGGGGAAGATTGGCAGATGTGGATGGATGCTTTGTTGAACGCGGGCGTTTTATCGGATGGTGCGACGACTGTTGCGTATTCTTACATCGGACCTAAAGTAACCGAGCCAGTTTACCGCAAGGGAACGATCGGAATGGCGAAAGACCATTTAGAGGCGTCGGCGTTTAAAATTACAGAGGATTTGGCCAAAATAGGAGGCAAAGCTTTCGTTTCAGTCAACAAAGCCCTTGTAACGCAAGCAAGTTCAGCGATTCCAGTGATTCCCTTATATATCTCTTTGCTTTATAAAATCATGAAAGCGAACGGGACCCACGAAGGTTGCATCGAGCAAATCCAACGCCTTTTCAGCGCTCGTTTGTATACAGATGCGGCGGTTCCAGTAGACGAAAAAGGACGCATCCGCATCGACGATTGGGAAATGAATGCAGAGGTTCAAAAAGAAGTAGCAGAATTGTGGAAAGGAGCTACCACAGAAAACCTTCCAGCGATTGGCGATTTGAATGGGTATAAGTCGGATTTCATCAATCTATTCGGTTTCGGTTTTGATGGCGTAGATTACGCTGCGGAGGCGAACGAAATGGTGGAGATTCCAGGATTAATTACCGTAGAAAAATAAAGAGAAAACCATCTGCGAGGATGGCTTTCAAGCGTAAGCAAAGCATTAATTAATCACATAAAACAGTTTTAATTTTATTAATTAGAGCTTCGCCATACTTTTGTGACAGACGATTCTGACTCAATGAATTAATTCAAATGTGTTAGTTTAGTTAATGAAAAAATATTTTATAAAAGCCAGGGAAAATTTGCCTGGCTTTTTTTATTCAAAATATTTCTGTCTGATCTGATCCTTATTTTCAGAGGAATAGTTTAAAAATGCGTTCGCAACCGGGGATAATTTTTTGTCCTTATGCCAAATTAACTTCCAGGGAGTTGATATGGGCAAACCCACTCTTTCAATTATTTGCAATTCCCCAGATTTTAGTTCGTTTTTTATACCGATAATGGGCATAATGGAATAACCTAAACCGGCAATTACAGCTTGCTTAACCGCTTCATTGGATTTTAATACAATTTTTTTCAAACCAACAATTCCTTGCTTATTTAAATAGGCCTCCATTACTTTTCTCGTACCAGAACCATATTCTCTAAAAATAAGCGGAGGTTCATTTTTTAAATTAGGGTAAATAAAAGTGGGATTTAGTAAGGCATTTTCCCTATTTCCAATTATGTACAAGTCGTTATTTATCAGATCTAATGAATCGAAATTGGAACTATTGACTTCATCTGATATAAGGCTAAAATCTACTTCATTTTCAAATTGGCTTTCAAAAACTTTTTCTCGGTTTGTGACATCAATACTTATTTCTATGCTGGGATTTTTTTTCAAAAAGTCTGTTAATAAAAAGGGTAAAACATACTTGCCAGTGGAAACAACGGAAATTGTCAAGCGACCTACTAATTGATCTTTGTAGGCCATCGTTTTGTAATTGATAGCGTAGACTTGATCTAAAATATCCTTAGCGGACAAGGCTATTTCTTTGCCAAAATCAGTTATGTAAACTTTCTTACCTATGATCTCAAGAAGGGGAATTTCGAACTGCGCTTGAAAGTTTTTGATTTGAATGGAAACAGCGGGCTGCGTTAAGTTCAGCTCTTCTGCAGCCTTAGTGATACTAGTCGTTTGCACCACTTTTAAGAAAATCTGCAGTTGATTTAAAGTATAGTTCATAACCAATCATTATGTATGTCAGCTTAAACCTAAATAAAAATTATTAATTTTTGCTAATTAGAATGTATTATTCTTTGATAAGCGCGTCTAATTACCATTTAAATAATAATTCGATTTATCAAAAAGGAAATAACGTTATTGCGTCCATGACAGCATCACGCAAAACTTCCCTTTCTGCAGGTATTCTATACCTGCTCACTTTTATTTCGATTCCGACCTTGTCTTTATACCAGGAAATCCATCAACCTAATTTTATTCTCAGCGCTGCCCCCTCTTCCGATGTGGTCATCGGCGGGATCTTGGAATTGTTAATGGCCTTGTTTTGCATAGGCACGGCGATTGTGCTATTCCCGGTTCTGAAGAAGCAAAATGAAACCTTGGCTTTGGGTTTTGTGGCTGCTCGGGTTTTAGAAGCCGCGCTTATTTTTGCGGGGGTTGCGAGTTTATTGACTGTCTTAAGTTTGCGGAGTTTAGGCGTGGAGGCTCAAGAAATGTCACAAGGTTTAGTGATGCTGTACGATCGCTTGTTTTTGATAAGCCAAAGTTTCATCCCTGCAGTCAACGGTCTCTTGTTAGGAACACTAGTATATCAATCGCGTTTAGTTCCCCGCATTTTACCCATCATCGGAATAATTGGAGCCTTTACTTTGACTGCTGGAGATGTGGCGGTTCTTTTTGGCGTTTTTGATCAACACGCACCTCTTGCCGGTTTGTCAGCGGTTCCGATCGCGTTATGGGAGTTCTCGCTGGGTATTTATTTAACGGTTAAGGGTTTTAAGGACCAAGGCGGGCTTATCAGTTTGGATCAAATCGAGGCCTAATTCAGCAGCCTTCTTGTAATTTGTCACGATATCCAGTGGCCCCAGAAGGTCGGTAAAAACGCGGATATCTGCCGCATGAATTTCTTTGACCATTTCGCCAGTTAAGGAAAGGAAATTTGCGTCGAATGCATACGGATGTAATGCCGCTATTTTTGCAGTAATTTCTTCTTTTTTTCGTAGGCTTGGCATCAACCGGGCTTGGGGAAATTCCTTTTTTAAGGAAAGCAAAAACGGGTCATTCCCATAGAAACACGATTCGTTAGCTAAGTCGTAATTTTGAAGTATTTCTACCAAAGGCTTTGGTGCTACTTCTTTGCAATCCACATAGATAAATGTCTTTTTTGAACGCCATTTATTCCAATGCGAAATGAGCTGACAAACTTCTTCTAGGCTCGGTATTTTTTCTTTCTCAAATCCAGCATGCCCTTTTCCTGCAGACAGTTTTTTCAATTCTGAAAATACTTGATTTTTCACTGGACCCTCGCCTGTTGTTGTTCTGTTCAATGTTCCATCGTGCAGAATAATTAATTTTCCATCTGCCGATGTTCGTACATCGATTTCGATAAAATTCACCCTTAATTTGAGGGCATTTTTATACGTGGCTAACGTGTTTTCTGGCGCCCTTCCCGTATTTCCCCGGTGGGCAGAAATACGAGGTTGAGCTAATGAAATTAGTGAAACACAAAGAAAGAAAAGGAGGTATTTTTTCATGTAACAATTTGGCCAAAAATGGGCCAAATGCTATTACGAGAGCGTTAAATTGTGGGACGACAAAACACCCCAAATTAATAACACAAATCACCTAATTCCTTAACCATTTGATAAAATTAAGACTCGGCTATTTTTCTATTTTTGAATAGAAAAACATCTAAAACATATCAGATCATGGAATTAGTATTAAGTCTTTCGCAACCGCAAATGGAGCTCGTTAGAGCCGTTTTTGAATCCTACACGTCTAGCTCAAAATCAATTTTTGATGTGGATTATTACATCGATCAAATTTTTGAAGAATGTATTTTTCAATCCACTGTTTTTGATTTATCGAATGACAATGAAGCCGGAGATTTAGCCGTAACTTATTTCAATTTGATATACGATTATTTAGACACGGTTTACGAAGAAGTAGCCTAGTAATTCCGTATTATTTTAGCGAATCTCCCCTCTTTTTTCTTACTTGAAGAAAGATTCAGCGATTCATGGCCATTATCAAATCATTTAGTCCTACTAAGCAGTTAGAATGGGTCGACTTAACAGCACCTACTCACCAGGAGTTGCTTGCAATAAGTCAAGAATATTCTCTTAATAAGGTTGCTATTTCTGCCTGTTTACAAGCAGATCACCTACCTAAGCACGAGGATATCGATGGCACTCATTTTATTATTTCACGGATGCTAGTACAGCATCCGAAAAACCAACCGATTTCGATACAATCTATCTCGACAAAAATTGCCTTTTTCTACCGTCCCGGTTTGTTGGTGACGGTGCATCGTGTGCCTCACCATTTTATGGAGGAAGTTAAATTGAAGTTTTTTGATACTGGTGTTTTTAACCACGCGGAAACGTTTGTTGCGAAGATGCTTTGGCATACATTACATTCCTTTGATGCTCCCGCTGTGCATTTATCAGACGAATTAGATGAGTACGAGAGTAAAGTTTTTTCCCAAAATTTAACGCCAGTCATGCTCTCTGATTTATACCAAATTAAGCGAAAGTCAGTGATCAGTAAAAAACTACTACTTTTTAGCCAGGAAGCGGTTAACTCGATTAAGATTGCCGCTAAAAACGCAGAATTACTTCAAGACACGAAGGACTTACATCTTAAGCTATTGAATATCTACGACCAAATTCACGAGGATGTTTCCAACTTAGTGAATTTTTATCTTTCTATTTCAGCGCAAAAAACCAATGACGTTATCAAAGTTCTCACCATATTTTCAGTCTTCTTTATGCCACTCACCTTTTTGGCTGGAATTTATGGTATGAACTTTGATTATATGCCGGAGCTGCGTTCAAAGTGGGGATACCCCACGTTAATCCTGGCAATGGTGCTCATCAGTGTATTTATTTTTACCTGGTTCCGTCGCAAAAAATG
>CAMDSI010000129.1 GCA_945906915.1 Spirosoma fluviale
CCTGTTTCAGGTGCTAAAATCCCAATCATGCATTTCAGCAATACAGACTTCCCTGTACCACTGCCACCGATGACCATATTTGTCTTTCCTTGATGGAAATTAGCATTAATGTCTTCGAGTACTACACGACCTTTAAAAGATTTAGATAAGCCCCTGATTTCAATCATATTCAAAATTAGGGATTATTGAATACTTTATGATAAATTTGATGACATTTAAATACAAAAATCATGTTTTTAATCTTCTTAGGCATAGTCCTCTTCGTTGCAGGCAATGCCATTTCTAATCCTAACCTCGTATTTTCGAAATATAGCAACACACTAAAAATAGTCGCTGTAGCTTTCGCTTTACTTGGCTTAACTAGTTCAGCGGTAGTTCAAGTAGACGCAGGTGAAGTAGGGGTCCAAAGTGTCTTTGGAAAAGTACAACCCACCACCTTGAATAGTGGTCTTAATTTTGTAAACCCCTTAGCAAAAGTGGTGGTATTCGATGCGAAAACTCAAAATTATACGATGTCTAGCGTACATGACGAAGGTGATAAAGCCGGCGATGATGCCATTCGCGTATTAACGGCTGACGGTCTTGAAGTAGTAGTAGATTTAACCGTTCTTTTCCGTATCCTACCCACGGAGGCTCCGCGCGTATTGCGTGAGATTGGTGAAGACTACAAGGATAAGGTCGTTCGTCCTATCACCCGTACGATGATTCGCGATAATGCCGTGTATTACGATGCTGTGGCTCTTTATTCCTTGAAGCGTAATGAATTCCAACAACGCATTTACTCTGATATTGAGAAGAACTTCAAGAAAAGAGGTTTGGTTTTAGAGCAATTATTGATCCGCAATATTAACCTACCTACCTCTGTAAAGACTACGATTGAATCGAAAATCAATGCGGAACAAGATGCACAAAAGATGCAATTCGTCTTACAAAAGGAGAAGCAAGAAGCGGAGAGAAAGCGTGTAGAAGCGCAAGGTATCGCAGATTACCAGAAGATTTTATCCACTGGTTTGAGCGATAAGCAATTGCAGTATGAGTCGATTATTGCCCAAAAAGAATTAGCGAAATCCCCTAACGCGAAAGTAATCATCATGGGTGGTAAAAATACCCCGATCATTCTAGGGAATCAATAAAATAAAGGCGCGCGATTCTAGCGAATCGCGTGCCCCATTTTATCTCTTTTCGTTTCTAAGTATTTTTTATTGTGCGGATTTGCCGGAATTTCAATGGCAATCGAATCAACGATTTCTAATCCGTAGCCCATCAATCCGGCTCTTTTCTTTGGATTATTTGAAATTAAGCGAATTTTTTGAACCCCTAAATCGCGTAGAATTTGGGCGCCTACTCCATAATCGCGCTCATCCATCGCAAAGCCTAATTCTAAGTTCGCTTCCACCGTATCCCGGCCTTGCTCTTGTAGCTTATAGGCTTTCAATTTATTGATTAAACCGATCCCTCGGCCTTCTTGGAACATATATAAAATCACACCTTTCCCCTCATTCTCCACCATTTCCATAGCTGCGTGTAATTGCTCTCCGCAGTCGCAGCGACATGAACCAAAAATATCCCCCGTCACACAAGAACTGTGTACGCGAACCATCACAGGCTCATCATTCTCCCAACTGCCCTTAATTAAGGCTAAATGCGTGTCTCCTGTATTAATTTGCTTGAAGGCAACTAATTCGAAGGATCCCCATTCGGTGGGCATATTGACCCCGATCTCGCGTTTGATTAAGGATTCTTTGGCCAAACGATATTCAATCAAATCCTTGATCGTCACTAATTTCAAATCATGCTTATCTGCAAGTAAACGTAGATCTGGCAAACGTGCCATACTTCCATCTTCATTCAATACTTCGATCAAAACTCCAGAAGGTTGAAAACCAGCTAACCGCGCAAAATCCATCGACGCTTCGGTATGACCTGTACGACGTAAAACGCCTTCCGTACGTGATTTTAAGGGGAAAATATGACCCGGGCGACCTAAATCGGAAGGTTGAGTGGCGGGGTTAACTAAGGCTTGAATCGTTTTAGAACGATCCGAAGCAGAAATACCTGTCGTGCAACCATTCCCTAATAAATCGACAGAAACCGTAAAGGGAGTTTCATGTGAGGTGGTATTCTGATTCACCATCATCTCTAAGCCTAATTCCTGGCAGCGTTCATCGGTCAAAGAAACGCACATTAATCCGCGGGCTTCTTTGATCATAAAGTTGACAATTTCAGGCGTGATCGCTTCCGATGCACAAATCATGTCACCCTCATTCTCCCGATCTTCATCATCAGCGACAATAATTATTTTTCCTTGGCGAATATCTTCCAGGGCATCTTCTATACGGTCTAAGCGAATTTTATCTAGCATTTTTTAGGCATTTGAATCAGAAACACAAAGTTACACGAAATAATTCCCTTTTTGACTACCTTTGTCAATATGTTCATAGAGGCCCAAAATCTTAGTAAAACATACGGCAAACAAACAGCCGTTCAGGATCTAAATTTCCGATTAGAAGAAGGCCAAATCGTGGGTTTTCTAGGCCCTAATGGCGCAGGAAAGTCGACTACCTTGAAAATGCTTTTGGGACTGATCCAACCCTCCAGCGGAAGTGTTCAGATCGATGGAAAAGATCCCCAAGATCAAGCGATTGAACTGAAAAAACAAATCGGATACCTTGCTGAAAATAATCCACTATATCCAGAAATGTATGTGCGCGAATTTCTCGAGTTTATCGCTAACATCCATCAAGTAGAAAATCCTGCGGTCCGAATCCAAGAGGTCATCGAATGGGTCGGTCTTCAAAAAGAAGCACATAAGAAAATACAGGAGCTCTCTAAAGGCTACCAGCAACGCGTGGGCATAGCTTTAGCGATACTACACGACCCGAAAATTCTGATTTTGGATGAGCCTACTAGTGGATTAGACCCCAATCAACGGGACGAAATAAGAGACCTCATTAAAAGTCTTCAAAAGAATCGCATTATCTTATTTTCTAGCCATCTTCTATCCGAAGTAGAAGCCATCTGTGATCGAGTCTTGTTAATTCACCAAGGGAAACTCGTCAGCGATAGTCCCATGAAGGAGATAAAAGACCTAGAAAAGTTCTTTAAAGAGAAGACAAGCTAAAGGAGTCCGCATCCAAGTGGGCAGGGAATTTAGCCCGAAATTCAGCCAATTCAGCAATTGATAATTCAGCTGACGAGATTTGATCATGCGAAGCTAAATCAAGAACCAAACCTCCTTTAAAATCAACTAACAAGGAATCTCCAGCATAAGTTAAACCATTCGCATCTGTTCCGATTCGATTTACTCCGATGACATAGGAAAGGTTTTCAATTGCTCTAGCCTGCAACAAGGTTCTCCAGGCATTTGCTCTAGGCGCTGGCCAATTAGCCACATATATCGCTGCATCGTAAGCTAAACCGACGTTGCGAGACCAGACAGGGAAACGTAGATCATAGCAAATAAATAAGGCTATTTTCCATCCTGCATACGAAACAAGCAACTGCTGATCTCCGGCTTGATAGTGGTCGTTCTCGCCACCCATTCGAAATAAATGTCGCTTATCATATACCTGATAAGTGCCATCGGGATGAACTGCGTAGAGCCGATTATAAAGTGAATTTTGTTGTTTTACTTTGAGGGAACCTATGATTAAGGCCCCTAAACGATTTGCTTGCAATTGCATCCATTGTAATGCTGGACCCTTGCCTATTTCAGCACCCGTGTCTGACATGGAGAAACCGGTAGCAAACATCTCAGGAAGGACGATGACATCAGTTATACCTGCCAAAACCGCTAATTTCTCCTCTAATTGAGCACAATTAGCAGCAGCATCTTCCCAGATTAAATCAGTTTGAATTAAGCTTACCCGTAGATTCGCCATATTTGCCGGTGTTTAATTGGCAATATAAGAATAATAGATCTTCAATCGAGCTTTCATCGCTTGCAAAGGCACGAAACGTGTACTTTCATTAATGATTCTCGTATTTCCAGCTGAATTAGAAGTCAAGGCAGGTGTTATTATCCAGCCATTATTTGCTTGTTTCCCCACTAAAATAGACTGAATAGCCGTGGTCACATTAAATGTATAGGTCTTCGATCCTGGTTCTATGGCTGAGGTAAGTACACTTGCACCACCTTCTGAAAGTAAGTATTTCAAACCATACGAATTCCTTAGTGTCCGGTTCGTTGCATTCGTTTCCACAATAGACAATTGACCTATCGTTTGTTGCAAATCGATATTATCTGCAGCAGTTAAGACCAATTCAGCCTTATTCACCGCCACATTACGATTCCCCTTTAGGTTTAATAAAAAAGGAAATTCTATTTTAGTAGCTACACCTGTACCTGCTTGAATATAAGTCAATCCACTTGTTGTAGCGGAAGGCACCAAATCACCCGGATTTTTTAGGCCCGCTAATGCAACAGATTTGGTCGACTTAATTTGATTAAAACGGGCTAATATCTCAGGAAAAATTGAATTAGATAAACTAAAATAATAGTCCATAGAATATTTAAATGGATCACCCGGATTGTGGAAATACAAAGTCATTCGAGAATACCCAGGATTAAAGCCTATCATAGCGCCTGCACTCGATGAGGATGACTTAAACAACATGCCAGGGAAATAATCTCTAAAACCCTTACTGCCGGCTGCCACTTTTACATCCGCATATTTACTCAATAACTCTCTACCTAAAGCATCCGACATACGAAAACGTAAGGTATCTAATTGAACAGAATCCCCATTCATAGCTCTCGTACGAATAGGACGAGGTTTGAACGTATGACTACCTATAATCGATGCATCAGAGCGAACAGTTGAATTAGCAAAATAGTCAGTACCTCTGTTTAAACTATCTAATAAACGATACACGCTTAAAGTCTGCGACTTAGTCGTATCACCTTGATATCCACCATACGCTAGACGCATGGTTAAAGAATCATAGATAGACGTAGCTTTTGAAAATAAGGTATCAATGTTGGAAACCTGCGTAAAAGCCGATGATTCCGCTAAACCTAAGACCGGATGATCATAGCTTCCTACCAATAAAGTGCTCGGAGAACCTGTATAGATCGAATCAATCAAAACGGTCGACGACTTAATCGTGATCGTATCTGAATAATTCAAACCAACCTCTACACTAAACAAATCGTCGCCGATTTCTTTAGGTGTATCACAGGAAACAAGGAATAAGGAAAGAATTCCTACCCATTTAATTGCCGGACATTTCCAAGTAAGTTTTTTCGAAGAAATCGAGATCATTGTCGGCAATATTTTGAGAGGTTTTTTGTTGATGTTCATCAATAATCGATTGAATACGGCTATTATCCGCATTTACTAAAGAAACTATTTTGTCTGCATACTCGGCGCCTATCTTGATAAATGCTTCGTAATTTCCGCCTGCTAAGCTACCTAGATGAGCCTCATCTAAATCTCCGATCTTCACTTTTTCGATCAGATCGTCTGCTTCAAACGTAAAATCAAACGGTATATTATGTGGAGAGAAAATGGTTTTCGAATCCTTATAAATCGGGTGATTTTGGTAATGCGTAGAAACGTAAAGAGGAATTAAACTAGACATCCAATCATTACAATGAATAACATCTGGAGCCCAACCTAACTTCACAACCGTCTCTAATGCTCCCTTGCAGAAGAAAATCGCACGTTCGTGATTGTCTGGATAAAATGCACCCTCCTTATCGGTTAATGCATATTTCCGTTGGTAATAATCTTCGTTATCAATAAAGTATACTTGTAATTTCGCAGCTGGAATACTCGCTACTTTAATGGTCAAAGGCTTTTCTTCCTCACCCATTGGAATGGTAATACCTGAAAGACGAACCACCTCGTGCAATCGGTTTTTACGTTCATTAATAGTCCCAAAACGAGGTACCAAAATTCTAATTTCCATGCCTCTCTCCTGCATAGCAGTTGGAAGTGCACGTACGAAATCAGCAATTTTAGACGTGTTTTGAAAAGGATCTACCTCACTTGAAACGTAAAGAATACGTAATTTGGCCATTCTAAATTGATTACTAGGGGGAAATTACCCCAAAAAACATTACAAAATTACAAAAAATAATCTGATTAACACCATCATTAACTAATGAAAGGTCTTTAATTTGCGAACTGA
>CAMDSI010000130.1 GCA_945906915.1 Spirosoma fluviale
TTCCCTTTACGGATTTGGGAACATATTTTATCTAGGCATCTACCGCATCATACACGATTACCTTCTTCCACAAATGAGCATAGTTTTTCACAAAGTCGACATGGATGGGGTGATCTTGGTACACTTTTTGGCCTGCCTCATCGTCGAAATACATCAATTCAGAAACGTCCCAACTGGTGTCCACCACCTCGCGTTTTTCAGTGGATGCTAAAGTCCCGATGTGGATTTCTTTGATAGACGGAATCCCTTTTAAGGCTTTCAATCCCTTAATTAATTGTTGTTTATCCTCTTCGGATGCAGGGTTATTTAGCCAAAAAAACACATGGTGTAATAAGGGTTTTTTCGCAGCAGCTTTTGCAACTGTTCCGGTGCTAGCCAATAAACCAGCGGAGGCAATAAAGTGACGTCTTTTCATAGGTTTAGATTTTACCTCAATTTACAAGATAAAGGGGCTTTTTGCTAATAAATCATCCCAAATTCTGTATTTTTGGCACCTAAACCCTAGGATAATGAGCATTCGACACGCAGGCATTTTTAATTTTAAAGCAACGGTTTCAGCATCGCAGAAACACGCATTTTTTGTGGCGCTTAAAACCTTGGAAGAAATTAACGGAGTAGAAAACATGGAGGTTTCGCGCCAAACCAGCTCCAAAAATAAGTTCAAATACGGGTTCTCGATGGATTTTGCAAACAACGACGTTTATAAAGCCTATTCAATTCATCCACAGCATGATGCCTTCGTGAAGGATTATTTTATTCCCTTAGTGGAGGATTTTATGGAGATCGATACTGAGAAGCTGATGTAAGTAATTCATCTAATTTTGCCTTCAGCGACTCTGTTAAAGGATCTACTTTTCGTCGCGTTGCTAACGAAATAGGGAAGCCCTGTTTTTGCAAAACATATTTTGCGCTGGTGGGGTAGGCGGAATGCATTAGGTCCATATTTTCAGTCAAAAATGCCTGAAATTCATTGGTAGGATTAGAGCAGAAAGCGGAAATTAAATCCGGGAAAAAGTTTCCTTGAATGCAGGAAAGACCCATCGAGCCAGCGGCTAAGGAGGCTTTGGCATGCACCATATACGCATCATAAACACCGAATCGCTCCCCCATTCCCGCCTGAATTTTTGCCTTTACTTGATCTATATTTAATGATGTATCCTTGTGGTAACAGAGGCGTCCCGAAGCTAATAGCTTCGTCAAAACAGGAATCGAAACCAATCTTTTGTAAGGAACCGGGCATTCATAAATGCCAAAAGGTACGCCCGGCGTCAAATCCATCCATTGATGAATTCGGGCTAAAAAGAGCTCATCCGATTCTTCGGCGCTAACAAATTGATTATTCAAAACGATGACCGCATCGACCCCTAGGGCATATACCTGATTCGAAAAATCAGCCATCTTTTCGATACTTCCACTAAAGGTTCCCGTCGCCACCACCGGCACTCGTCCCACCGTTTGATCCACCACTGTTTTGATCACCTCTAAACGCTCAGAAGGGCTTAGTTCATACATCTCACTCGATAAGCAATTCGCAAAAAGCCCGACTGCTCCGTTGTCGATATAGTGATCACATAGCGCGCGCAAAGTCGCAAAATCGATCGATAAATCGTCGTTAAACGGCGTTAGCATGACTGGAATAAAACCGCGCGGCAAGGTGTTCATTTGGCTCGAATTTTATGTAGTAAATAACCTATTCCCACGATACTTACTGTTCCTAAAACAACGGTCATTTTACTGTCTAATGGAATTTGTAAATAGGTGGGCAGCGCATCTTTAAAGGACATTCCTGCGATGAGAATGAGTCCTAAAAATGCGGCTATTTTGGCTTCAGAATTACGCACTTTTTTTGCGAGAAAACCAAGTAAAAATATCCCTAACATTCCTCCTGCAAATATTCCGGAAAGCTTCCACCATACATCCAAAAGGCTTTTTACCCCTATCATACTGATGCCAAAAACAATGCCTAAAGCACCCATGCAGGTGGTGGCAAAAAGCAAGACCCGAAACTGCTTTTTCTCCGTCGCAGAGGGGTCGATGTAACGTAAATAAATATCCTTTAAAAACACGGTTGCAGAGCTATTCATTCCGCTGCTCATCGTGCTCATTCCAGCCGACATTAAAGCCGCCACTAACAAGCCTAAAAATCCGGAGGGGATTTGTGTTTTCATGAAAAAGGGTAATACCCGGTCGCCGTAATCACTAGCTTTTAAGGCCTCTAATGGGATGTTTTTTTCGATGGAAACCTGCTGTTTTAATTCGAGAATAAGTGCGGGATTATCTCCATAAAAAGCATATAGTGCCGTACCGATGAAAAAAAACAAGAAGGAAACGGGCACGTAATACAGAACGCAAAGCCAAATACTTTTCGCCGCATCGCCTGGATTTTTTGCGGTATGGTAACGTTGGATGTAGTTTTGGTCTATACCGAAATTCGTCAAATTAATGAAAAAGCCATACAGCAAAATCACCCAAAAGGAGCTTGTACTCAAATCGAAATTCCAAGTTCCCAGACTAAATTTATCCTCCCGCATTCCCGTTTCAATAATCGTGCTGATGGGAGTCTTCAAAGTAATTAAATACAGAATCATCGCAGCACCCATTGTCTTTAAAATGGCCTGAATTACCTCCGTCCAAATCACCGCTTCCATCCCGCCTAAAACCGTATATAGAATAATGCAAAGACCTGCCACTAAAATAATCAACCGCATATCAATCCCGGTCAGCGCATTCAAAGTCAGCGCAATTCCGTAAAAAATCGTCCCCATTCTGGCTAGCTGCGTAAGTATAAAACAGACCATCGCATAGGTCCGGGCCCACCCACCAAATCGCTTTTCTAAATGCGTATAAGCACTAATCTCCCCGCTTCCTCGGTAAAAGGGCACAAACCATTTCGTCGCTACGATAGCGGCTAAAGGAATAGAAAGACTAAAAACGAAGGGATTCCAGTTAGACCCAAAAGACTTCCCCGGATCACCTAAAAACGTGATGGCACTTAAAAAAGTGGCATAGAAACTAAGCCCCAAAGCCCAGCCTGGAATCGCTCCGGAGGCTGTCGTAAATTGTTCCGAACTCTTATTTTTTCGAGAAAAATAGATCCCGATTCCTATCATGACCAGGAGGTAAAAAAAAATGATAAGGAGATCGATCGAAGCCATTAAAGCGAAAGGATAACGTGTTTAATTTTTTTCCGCTTCCAAGTATAGGTGATGTGTACTTTGCCGTCTTTGGTTTGAATGACTGCTGGATAGGAGAATTCCTCTCCCGGTTCGTTCTCTAAAGTGGCGATATCTTTCCAGGTTTTTCCATCGCTCGAAATGGCCACACTGATAGGTGAACGGCCCTTTTTCACTGGATTATAAACGATGATATGTCGACCATCTTTTAAGGTGACCGCATCGATTCCCGAGTTTGGGTTCACTAAAGTCGATGGCTCTAAAGCTGTCCAAGTACGCCCTAAATCACTCGAAAAGGCCTGTAAGATGAATCCATTTTCTGAGCGACAAACTAATTGTAAGCGGCCATCCGGTAAGAATAAAATGGAAGGTTGAATCGCTGAAGTAGTCACCCCGTCATTTAATGGCCCTGTTCTGGACCAAGTTTTCCCCCCATCGCGGGTAAATTCCATGTGCAATCTCCAGTCATTATCTTCCGAACTGGATGGGCATAAAAGGGTGCCGTCTTTTAAGAGAACAGCCTTATTTTTAACAGGGCCATAAATGTCTTTTGGTAGTTTTTCTGCTGCTGACCATGTCTTCCCGCCATCGAAGGATCTTTTTAACATACCCCACCATGCGTCTGGTGCAGGGCCCTCTTTGTAAAACAGGATTAATTCTTTTCTAGGTACTTGGAATAATACGGGGTTCCAAAGTGGATACCTTCTGCCGTCACCTTGCACTCCATTCGCTACCTCTATTGGCGTGTCCCATTTCCCGTTTACATACTGACTAAACCAAATCCCCACATCTGGGTTTTTTTCATGCTTTCCACCAAACCACGCAGCCACTAATCCGGACGGTGTTTCTTCAATCGTGGAGGCATGACACGATGGATAAGGCGCAGTTTCATAAATAAATGCTGATTTTTCAATTTGTGCCTGTGCACTAAAAGCCCAAACAAAAAGTAGGCTAGCGTAAATGAATTTCATAGGTTTCATAGGTTGTTAAGGTAATATTATAAAAAAATCGATAATTTCGAATGATTTAATCCTATTTAATGAAACACGTCATCCTATTTCTTAGCTTATTGAGCTTCACCGCCTTAGGGCAAGCAGACTTCGAGAAAAACTTGCAGAAGCGCTTGATTCTAGCTGAAGATGGTTCCACGATTGAGATCGAGGCGGGTCGTTTTCAGCTAACGAAGAGCCTTTCTTTAGAAGGGAAAAAGAATATCACCTTGCGCGGAAAGGGAATAGATCAAACGATTTTGAGTTTTAAAGGCCAAACTCAAGGCGCAGAAGGAATCAGGGTTTCGAATTGCGAAAACATCGTCATCGAAGATATGACGACGGAGGATTCTAAAGGGGATTTGATTAAGACGATGCAAGTGAAGGGAATCACCTTTCGCCGGATCAAAGCCGCTTGGACAGGTGGCCCTAAGTCCACCAATGGCTCCTACGCGCTCTATCCTGTATTATGCGAGAATGTATTGATCGATTCATGTATCGCGATAGGTGCCTCGGATGCGGGAATTTATGTGGGACAATCGAAGCATATCATCGTTCGAAATTGTGAAGCCTACGAGAATGTGGCTGGAATTGAGATCGAAAATTCGCTTTATGCGGATGTTTATAATAACAAGGCGATCGGTAATACGGGCGGAATTTTAGTATTTGATTTACCTGATTTAGTCCAAAAAAAGGGCGGCCACATCCGCGTTCATCACAACTTAGTGAAAGAGAATAATCTGGCAAATTTTGCCCCTAAGGGAAACATTGTAGGCAATGTGCCCAGAGGAACCGGGATGATGGTGTTAGCCGCCAGTAATGTGGAATTTTTTGAAAATCAAATTATCAATCACGCCACGATAGGGGTCGCGATTATCTCGTATTACATGACCGAAAATGCCATTAAGGACAAAGATTACGATCCATATCCGACAGCCGTTTCGATTCACCACAACACGTTCGAACGAAAGCCGAAGAGGGTGCCGACGGACAGCCGTTTTGGTAAAATGTATCGCTTCGTTTTACGCTTCGGGCGCCACGTTCCGATGGTCGTTTATGACGGTATTTTAAATCCGAAGAAAGTAGGTTCAGATGGGAAATACCCTTTGGATTATTCCATTTGTGTGCGGGATAATGTGAACCAAAGCACCGCTTTCCTCGATGCGGAGAATAATTTCAAAGGCTTAAAGCAAGGCAAGGATCTCTTTGATTGCGATTTAGAAAATGTCAAATCAATTAAATTCTGATGCGGTTAATTGGATTACTATTTTTGGCTTGCGTTGCATTTTTAATTCTCGTTTCAGCAGATGCGAACTACAAGGAAAACCTTTCTGAATATGGTTTTTTCAAAGGAACGGTAAAGGATCAAATTCCAACAGATGGCGTCGTTCTTTACACGTTAAATTCCCCCCTTTTCTCCGATTATGCCTCTAAATTGCGTTTCGTAAGGCTTCCAGAAGGCAAATCAGTGTCCTATAATCCCGATTCTGTTTTACAGTTTCCTGTCGGTACGGCCATCGTTAAAACCTTCTATTATCCTTTCGATGAACGCAATCCTGAGAAAGGACGTCGTCTAATGGAAACGCGGGTTTTGTTACATGAGTCCAAAGGCTGGGTGGCGCTGCCCTATATTTGGAACAAAGAACAAACCGATGCCGTACTTGAGGTGGCCGGCGGAAGCGATCAAGTTTCCTGGATAGATGCGGCAGGCAAAAAGCAATCCTTCGAATACCAAGTGCCTAATATGAACCAATGTAAGGGTTGTCACGAACGATCGGGCGAAATGACGCCCATAGGACCCTCGGTTCGACAATTAAATGACGGTCAACAATTGCAACATTGGGAGACCGCAGGACTACTAAAGGG
>CAMDSI010000131.1 GCA_945906915.1 Spirosoma fluviale
TTATTAATTATTGTTTTAGTGTTAATTATCAAAACAGCCTTATTGCCATTGACGTATAAATCATACGTTTCCATGGCTAAGACACGTATTTTAGCACCTGAAATTGCTGCTATAAAAGAGAAAATCGGAGACGACGCCGCGCGTGTTCAACAAGAAACGATGAAGTTATATGGCGAGGTAGGCGTTAACCCATTAAGTGGTTGTATTCCCGTTCTTGCAACGATGCCAGTCTTAATGGCTGTGTTTATGTTATTCCCTAATTTGATCAATCTACGTCAAGAATCGTTCTTATGGGCAAATGACTTATCTACCTATGATTCATTTATCACCTTACCATTTGCGATTCCTTTTTATGGATCCCACGTCAGTTTATACTGTTTATTGATGACCGTATCACAATTAGCTTACGGTTATTATAATAATCAAATTACCCCAGATCAACCGGGACAGCCAATCAACATGAAAATGATGGCCTATATAACTCCGGTTATCTTCATGTTCGTCATGAACTCCTTCCCTGCTGGCCTTAGTTTCTACTATTTTGTGTCCAACTTAGTAACGATTGGACAACAGTTAGCGATTCGCAAGTTTGTGAATGAGGATAAGATCAAATCCTTGCTAGATGCTAATCGTTTAAAAATAGCCGCTGGTGGAGGTCCTAAAAAATCTAAGTTCTCTCAATACCTTCAAACACAATTGAAGACGATGGAAGAGCAACAAAAAGCAGCACCTAAAAATCCTAAGAAGAAAAAATAAGATGAATACCTTAAGTTCAGCGTATTTTGAAAGAGCCAAAGAATTAATACCCGGTGGGGTAAATTCACCTGTTCGGGCCTTTAAATCCGTTGGAGGTAATCCCGTGTTTATTAAATCGGCTAAAGGCGCATACCTACATGATGTAGATGGCAATTCGTATGTTGATCTGATCGGTTCTTGGGGGCCCATGCTATTTGGACATGCACATCCAGTCATTGAAGAAGCATTACGCAACGCATTAGGAAATGGGTTTTCCTTCGGAGCTCCTACCTATAATGAAGTATTAATCGCTGAAAAAATTACTTCTATGATACCTTCTATTCAGAAGGTTCGATTAGTAAATTCAGGAACTGAGGCGACCATGGCAGCTATACGTTTAGCCAGAGCCTATACAAAGCGAGAAAAGATCATCAAATTTGAAGGATGTTATCACGGTCATGGGGATTCTTTCTTAATAGCAGCAGGTTCAGGTGTAGCTACCTTGGGCACGCCTGATAGTCCTGGGGTGACTGTTTCTACTGCCCGCGATACCTTAACCGCCGTATATAATAATCTTGACAGCTTAGAGAACCTATTTAAAGCAAATCCGACAGACGTATCAGCTGTCATAGTGGAGCCGGTTGTAGGTAATATGGGTTTAGTTATTCCCAAAGAAGGTTATTTAGCAGGCGTTCAAAAATTGTGTCAACAATACGGAGCCCTACTTATTTTTGATGAAGTAATGACTGGTTTCCGCCTTTCGGCTAGTGGATACCAAGGATTATCTGGCATCCAACCTGATTTAACCACATTAGGAAAAATTATTGGTGGGGGACTTCCAGTGGGAGCCTATGGTGGTAGAGCAGAAATAATGGATATGATTGCTCCTGCTGGCCCGGTATACCAGGCAGGAACCTTATCAGGGAATCCCTTGGCAACAACTGCTGGTTTAGCCATGTTAAACTTAATAACCGATAACCCGGGAACATATTCCACTTTAGCTTCAAGAGGATTAGCATTAAAGCAAGCATTAACTGCTGATCTAAAGGAATTAGGGCTAAACTATACGATTAACCAAATTGGATCCATGTAAACTTTATTCTTCACAGATAAAGAAGTGAATAATTTTGACGACGCTAAAACATCTGATACGGCCTTATTTGGTAAGTATTTTAAAGGAATGTTATCTAAAGGGATTTACCTTCCTCCCTCGCAATATGAATCATGGTTCCTATCAACCGCTTTAGGGGATTCAGAATACGATCAAATCATTACAGCTAGCAAAGAAACACTTCGTTCCTTATAACATGAAAACTCCGGCCTACAGCCTGATTATTCCCGTTTATAACCGTCCTGCGGAATTGGATGAACTATTAGCTTGTATCCAAACGCTAGAATTCAAAGATTTTGAAGTTATTGTAATTGAGGATGGATCGACCGAAGATTCAGCTTCCATTATAGAAAAGTATGCGAAATCATTTTCCCTTGCCTATTATGTGAAAGAGAATGGTGGCCAAGGTTTTGCAAGAAACTATGCTTTCGAAAGAGCTACAGGAGATTATTTTATCATATTAGATTCAGATGCACTTTTAGAACCCAGCTACTTAAGCGAAGTGGACAAGGCGGTTAAAGCAGAAAATCTAGATTTATTTGGGGGACCAGATCAAGATCATCCCAGCTTCAGCCCCATCCAAAAAGCCATCAGTTATTCGATGACCTCTTTTTTTACTACAGGAGGTATCCGCGGAAAAGAAAAAAACATAGGTGGACAATTTCATCCGAGAAGTTTCAATATGGGAATCTCTAGGAAGGTCTACGAGGCTACTGGTGGATTTAAAATAACCCGAATGGGCGAAGATATTGAATTTAGTATTCGGTGTATCTCGTTAGGCTTTAAATCAGGATTAATTCCTACAGCTTTTATTTACCATAAGAGGCGAACTGATTTTAAGCAATTTTACAATCAATTGCATTTCTTCGGACGTGCTCGCATTAATATTAGTCGATTCTTCCCTAAAGAATTGAAAGCGGTACACTTCTTCCCTTTTCTCTTCTTCTGTTATTATGTGGTCACAGCATTAGCGCTTGTAGCCTTTCCTCTTTACGGACTAATTCTTTTATCGGGAATAATAGCATACAGCTTGCTTATCTTTATTGCTGCACTGTTTAGCACCCAAAGCCTCAAGATTGCCACCCTTTCCATCTTTGCCGCCAATATTCAACTAGTCGCGTATGGTAAAGGATTCGCAGAGGAAGGATGGAAGAAAATCCTTAATAATACAGCTGCTTAGACAAGTAGTTTTGGACATAATCCTCTACTCCATCTTCCAGACTCGTAAATTCTTTCTTATATCCGATAGAACGTAGTTTATCCATATTAGCTTCGGTAAAATACTGGTACTTATCCCGAATATCAATCGGCGTGTCAATGTACTCGATACTAGGAGTTAATCCCAAAGCCCTAAAAGTCGCCTTTCCTAAATCATTAAATGACCTCGCCTTTCCTGTACCTAAATTATAAATACCGGAATTCTTACGATGCTCCATTAAATAAACGCAAACGTCAATCAAATCTTTTACATAAATAAAATCACGCATCTGTTCCCCATCTGCATAATCATCCCGATGGGATTTAAAGAGCTTTAATGAGCCTTTATTTTGTATTTGATGATATGCATGCCAAATAACGGACGCCATACGACCTTTATGATATTCATTCGGGCCATAGACATTAAAGAATTTTAAACCTGCAAAGAAGAAAGGCTTCTTTGCTTGGGCAATCGCCCATATATCAAAATCGTTTTTTGAGTCACCATAAGGATTCAACGGTTTCAAATTCGAAAGAGTAGATTCGTTATCATCATATCCAAATTCCCCTAAACCATAGGTAGCAGCTGAACTAGCATAAACTAATGGAATTTGATAATTGACACAAGCTTCCCAAACTTTCTTAGAATAATCTAAATTAAGCGCATCAAAAATAGTCGTATCAAATTCAGTGGTGTCCGTACGCGCTCCAATGTGAAAAAAGAATTCAACTTCCTTATTGTTCTTCTCTAACCAGCTAAACAAATCCTTCCGATCAACCTGCTCCATTATAGCCTTATTCGCTAAATTCAAATTCTTTTCAGTAGACGAGAAATCATCCACCGCAATGATATACCTGAATTTTAACTCATTTAGTTTTTGAATCAAACAACTACCAATAAAGCCAGCGGCGCCTGTAACTATGATCATATAAGAAGTATTTAAAAAACAAATTTACACAGATTCCCGGAAGGTTTATTAACTTTGTACAATTATTGGAACTCTGCTATTGTTTTCCCAGAGTCCCTTCACAAAAACTGAAAACAATGGTATACGTCATCCGAAAGGAACATTTTAACGCGGCACATCGCCTATTCAATCCAGCCTGGACAGAAGAGAGAAATCAAGAAGTTTTTGGGCCATGTGCTAATAATAACTGGCATGGTCACAATTTTGAATTAATTGTGACTGTAAAAGGCATACCTGATCCAGACACTGGATTTTCGTATGATTTGAAGCAATTAGGGGATTTGATTAAAACGGAAATTATTGATAAAGTCGATCATAAAAATCTTAATTTGGATGTAGACTTTATGGAGGGCAAATTAGCTAGCTGTGAGATTCTTGTGATGGAATTTTGGAAGATTTTAGCTCCTAAAATATTGGCTACTTCTAAATCAGCCATGTTACACAAAATTCATTTAATAGAAACCAACAAGAATTCTGTCGAATACTTCGGAGAAAACTAATGAAATACTTCATCCTAGCAGGAGAAAAATCGGGCGATCTTCATGGATCTAATCTTATCTCAGAAATTACACAACTGGATAAGGACGCCGTCATTCAAGCCTGGGGTGGGGATTCCATGTCAAAACAAGGTGCTGAAGTCCTCATTCATCATAATCAATTAGCGATTATGGGTATACTGGGAGTCATTCAGAATTTACAGCGCTTAAAAGGATTATTCAAAACTTTCGCTCAACAGATTGACTCCTTTCAACCAGATGCTGTCATATTTATCGATTATGGTGGATTTAATCTGAAGGCAGCTAAAATCGCGAAGAAAAAAGGCTTTCAAACGCATTTTTATATTGCACCTAAAGTTTGGGCTTGGAATAAAGGACGAGTAGATGAATTAAAGAAATGGATCGATCATTTATATGTCATTTTTCCATTCGAATTAAAGCTCTTCCGCGAGGCAGGAATACGCACAGAATATGTAGGAAATCCTCTTCAAGATTCCATTCAGGCATTTAAACCGAATGCGACATTTTCCTTAAAGGGTAAGAAATATATCGCCTTATTAGCCGGAAGTCGTAAACAAGAAATTAAAACTGCCTTACCTTTATTTGAATCTTTAGCTGAGGCTAATCCAGACCTCTCCTTTGTAATTGCAGGTCTATCAGAATTGAAGGAATTATATCAAACACGTATTCCAGTCTTATTTGACCAGACCTATGATATCGTACAACAGGCGGATATAGCTATTGTCACATCGGGTACGGCTACACTAGAAACAGCTTTATTAAATACCCCTCAGATAGTGGTTTATAAGACGGATTGGGTGTTTTATTCTTTGGCCAAAATCGTTATTCAAATCAAGTATATCTCACTCGTTAATATCATCTTAGATAAATTAACGGTGCCAGAACTAATTCAAGCTAAGTTCTCTGTAGAGCACATGACAGCTTGGCTACGTGAGCTTTTAACGAAAGGGACCAAGTACCAGCAGCAAAAAGAAGATTACAAACAGCTGCAAAAATTAGTAGGTGAAGCTGGGGCTTCTAAGAAAACGGCGCAATTAATTTATTCAGCGGCGTCTGCTAAATAATTCTTAATCCAAGATTTTTGAACGCCTGGTATAGATTGATAATAGCGAGCTATATCTAACTTATCTATTTGGAAATCTCCTGTGGTATAAAAAGGTTCTCGGATTTTAATTTCTTTGTTAACAAAATCAAAACCTATCATAATTAACGGAACTTTTGCCCCATCTGCAATATAATAAAAGCCCGTTTTTAATTCCTGAACGTCTTTACGCGTACCTTCAGGAGCTAAGACTGCATAGAAAGATTCTTCCGCATTATAGATATCAACTATCGCATCTACTAGATTAGATTTTGTGCCTCTATTAACTGGATAACCTCCTAGCCACCTAAAAATACCACCGAA
>CAMDSI010000132.1 GCA_945906915.1 Spirosoma fluviale
GATTTATCCTCCTGCCATTTGATGTACTGAGCCTCCCCTTTAAAGGCAAAAATGAGAAACAGAAAGAGGAGTAGGCTTGCTTTTTTTAGCATGTTATTGTGGTTGCGTCCCCAAAAATAACTAATTTTGTAAATTAACAAGTTTATTTAGTATTCAACGCATGACATTACACCGAGAAGGACGAACCTTATTAATCACATCATTACTTATTGTCCTGGTCATCAATGGCCTGGTAGCCAATTTCTTTCCGGAAAATGTTTTCTTGAGAGAAACGATCGTAGTGATTACGTCTCTTTTCTATTTGATCATCCTGCAATTTTTTCGTGTTCCCAAGCGCCATACCGAACTGAACCCTAATCATATCATCGCTCCGGCAGATGGAAAAGTGGTTGTCATTGAAGAAACGGTAGAAACCGAATATTTTAAAGGTCCGCGCCGCCAGGTTTCGATCTTCATGTCCCCTTTAAATGTGCACATAAACTTCAACCCCATCTCTGGGATTGTTTCATATTTCAAATACCATCCAGGCAAATTCTTAGTGGCTTGGCATCCAAAATCGAGTACAGAAAACGAGCGAACTACCTATGTGGTGAAGCACGAAAACGGCACGGAGGTTCTTTTCCGCCAAATCGCTGGGGCATTAGCGAAACGTATTTGTTGGTATGCTAAAGAAGGGGATTCGGTTGTTCAAGGCACGGAGTTTGGCTTTATTAAATTTGGTAGCCGTATCGATATCTATTTGCCTTTAGACGCAGAAATTTGTGTGAATATCAATGATAAACCAGTAGGAGGCGAAACGGTTATTGCTAAATTAGCTTAAGACCAAGAAGTCCAAGACTCCTCAATCAATCCGATAATTTTTTCAAGACCTTGCTGATCCACTTCAGAAAAGTCCGCAAATTGATCTGAATCCAGGTCAAACACCAGCACGACTTCCCCATTCACAATAGCGGGTAAAACAATCTCTGATTTCGAGGCAGACGCACAAGCAATGTGACCGGGGAAAGCCTCCACATCTGGAACTAAAACCGTTTCTTTCATCGTATAGGCGTGTCCGCAGACTCCCTTGTGAAATGGAATTCGGGTACAGGCAACTGGACCTTGAAAAGGCCCTAAGACTAATTGATTTTCCTTAGTGAGATAGAAACCTACCCAGAAAAAACCGAATACCTCGTGAACTGCCGCCGCAATATTTGCGAGGTTCGCGTATTTATCTGTTTCTCCAGCTAAGAGTGATTGAATTTGAGGGAATAAGGCGGCGTATTTCTCCTCGCGAGTGCCCTCAATTTTGACTAAATCCTCTGCCATATTATGCGAAGTAACGTTGTAGCCAGGTTGTATCCGCTCTTTGTAACCAACCCGAGCGGTAAGTGCCCAGCGATTCTGTTTGAAGGGGGATTACCTGTTGCGAAGGAGTCAAAGCGGGATTGTTTTTCAAAGCGGTCATAGGTAAAAGCGTTAGCTCGTTGCCTTCCACGACTGCCGTACTGCGATCGAAGAAATCAATACCTAAGCTTGCGCCCATCTCCTTGAACCAGCGCGTTGAGGCATCAATCGAGCAGCCAGAAGCGGCGTTAATTGTTTCATCCACAGCAATGACAATCACTTGCTGAAAACGTATCTCAAAAGAGGCATTTAGACCCGCGCCATGCGCTGCCCATTGAGATAAAGACGGAACTAGATAGTCTTGAATTGCCTGAATTTCAGCAGCCGAGAAAGATCGATTCGCTTGATAGACCCATACGCGGGAATGATCGGGCATTTGCTCAAAAGGTAAATACATAAGATTACATGGATTGATGCACTAATTCAGCTAAATCTACTACTTGGATATGTTTTTCTTTTCCTACTTTATTCAAGCCATCTTGGACCATGACCATGCAGAAGGGGCAAGCTAAGGCGACTTTGCTAACGCCTGAATCCACCATTTCTTGCACTCTTTTTACTTGCACGTCATCGCCACCGGCTTCGGGTTCTTTGAAAACCTGTGCTCCACCGGCTCCACAGCAGAGTCCTTTTGTTCTACAACTTTTCAGCTCGATTAGTTCCTTTTTTAATCCAGAAATAATTTCACGAGGGGCCTCGTAGACGCCATTTCCTCTGCCTAAATAGCAAGAATCGTGGTAGGCTACTTGTTCTACAGAAGCATCTTCGGCTGTTTTTATTTTTCCTGAGCTGATTAATTCTGCCAAAAGCTGGCTGTGGTGAATCACCTCATAATTTCCGCCTAAACTGGGGTATTCGTTTTTCAAGGTATTGAAACAATGGGGACAAGCCGTAACAATCTTCTTTACCGCGTATAAATTTAGCACCTCGATGTTAGCCATGGCCTGCATTTGGAACAAAAACTCATTCCCTGCTCTCCTAGCTGGATCACCTGTGCAAGATTCTTCCGTCCCTAAGACCGCGAAACTGATACCTACTTTTTGAAGGATTTCAGAGAAGGCCCGCGTCACCTTTTTATGGCGATCATCGAAGGAGCCTGCGCAACCTACCCAAAAAAGAAATTCCGGCTGCTCCCCCGCTGCGGCGAATTCAGCCATCGTTTTAATCTTCTCCATTATTCTTTTGCTGCTCCCGCATTTGCGTAACCGTTAGTCTGCTACCATCGTCACTCCAACCTGGAGGCCCGAAAACATAACCGAATACGGATGTAATACTTTTCGCATGCCAAACATCTTTAGCCATCTGCACCCATTCGTAGAACGCAATCTTAGCGGGATTATAACTTTCGATTTGCTTCGTTAAACCATAGGTAGGTCGTTGATTTTCAGCAACAAATGATCCAAACATCCGATCCCATATAATCAATACTCCAGCATAATTCGTATCTAAATAATTCAAATCTATACCGTGATGCACCCGGTGATGTGACGGCGTGTTTAAGATATACTCAAACCAGCGTGGCATCTTATTAATCAACTCCGTATGAATCCAGTATTGATAAAGTAAACTGGTCTGCTGGAAGAAAATCACAATGAATGGATGGACTCCCACTAGAGGTAACCAGAGCCAAAAAACAAAACCGCCCGACAAATTTCCCGTCCAAGTTTGACGTAGAGCTGCAGCTAAATTATACTTAGGAGACGAATGGTGAACTACGTGAGAGGCCCAGTAAAAACGAATCACATGTGAAATACGATGAACACAATAATACGTTAAATCCTCTGCAAAAAAGGCGAAAACCCAAACGGGCCAGGTTTGGCCTAAATCAAACAATTTCCAATTCGTATAGACATAAAAAGACGCGCCGATTGTAATCGCCTTCGTCACAAAACCAACCCCTAAATTTCCCAATCCTAAACCAATCGAGGTCATCGAATCCTTTGCCTCCACTAAATCACGTTGCATTTTATAAACGATATAGGATTCCAGTAAGACCGTAAAAAGGAAAAAAGGTACCGCGTATAAAATTAAAGTAGGTTCCATATTAGTTTAGTTTAACCACATTACGTAGAAATAATTCAGATGACGCGATCGGTTTATCTGTCAATTTGCCTAATAAATTTGACGTTATCACGTGATTTCCAGAATTAGGAAAAGCCTCTGATTTTTTCAAACCAACTGGCGTGCCTAATTGTTCAAACATCACTTTCATCGCATCGACGGAAACCACCATATCTTGGTGCGCCTCATCTTTGTAATAATACCCCATAAAAACAGGAATTTTTACTTTTTCAAAGACTTCTTTTGTCATGGCGTGCGTTAACAAATTTTGAACCGCTACCACACCTTCTAGGCGATAATGCAAGCTCCAATTCTCCGCATGACCCGGAGCCATGACCGCAATATCGCGGTAATTGCTTCCTGTTATCAAATGTGCTAATTGTAATCCCCAAGGATTATCTAAAAGAGTCGCATTGGGATCTTTAATGGCAATGCAGGGCCCGTAAAGCATCAAGGCCTTGATTTCTGGGTGATTCGCCGCTAAAACCAGCGACATCGCTCCGCCAAAAGACGTTCCCAAAACCACCACCTCATCGCCTAATTTCTTCGCGATAGCATAGTAGTTTTCAACGCTTTGGTAATACTCATCCGCCGTCACCGTCGCGTAGGTGGAATCGGAATCTGGCACCCCGTGTCCCGCCACACGAGCTAATAATAGATTCGCCCCGAAATGCTGAGCCACCTCCCGATGCAAAGGATCGCCTTCCATCGGCGATGCAGAGAAACCATGTACGTACATAAAGACGATTTTGGTCTTTTTAGGTTGAGCTGAATCTGCCCAAATGATGCGCGCCTCATTCCCTGGCTTCAAAACCGTCTTCGATTCTTTCTCAGCAATGTAAGCGTCAATCGCACGGGAAGAATCCGGAATGTCCGTCCAGCTGGCGCTAGGCGTTAGCATGGGTGTCTCCGGTTTAGGGCCTAAAAAATAGGCCGCTATTAATAGCACTAAAACGACAAGTATTTTCTTCATAGCTTATTCTTTAGCCCAATTCAAACGATCGGCAGGGTTAAATTTCCACGGACTTTGGTTCGTCTCCACATTCGCAAACATGGCATTCCACGCACCCGGAGCATCCGAAAGCTCCATAATCTGGAATCGACGCATTTCTAAGATGATACTTAACGGGGAAAGCTCCATCGGGCAGGCCTCTACACAAGCTTGACAAGAAGTACAAGCGCGTAGCTCTTCAGCAGAGATTAGGTCAAAAAGCGATTTCCCATCCTCCACAAAAGCCCCTTTATTCGCCTTCAAAATTCCACCCACCTCTTCTAAGCGATCCCGGGTATCCATCATAATCTTACGTGGAGATAGGGCTCGACCCGTTTGATTCGCCGGACATTGCTCCGTGCAACGCCCACATTCCGTGCAGGAATAGGCATCTAAGGCATTCTTCCAGGTTAAATCCATCACATCCTTTGCACCAAACTTTGCGTTAGTTACCGCTTGTTCTTCTACTGGCTGGCCTAACATCAACTTCACTTCATGTGTTACCGACGGCATCGCGGACATCTTCGCAGACGACTCTAAACTGGAGAAATACGCAGAAGGAAAAGCAAAAAAGATGTGCAAATGCTTCGAGTAGGTCACATATAAAGCAAAGGACAAAATACCCAGGATGTGAAACCACCAGGCGCCCCGTTCCAGTAATAATAAAGCAGACGTAGAAAGCGTCGATAAAAGCCCGGTAAATTGACCCGAGATCACAAACGATCCCACCGGCTGATAGTGCTCTACTCCTCTTGTTTGTAATACGGCATCCGCCCCGTTCATCGTCCACAAAGCCATCATTAAAATGACCTCGATGAGTAAAATCTGATAGGCATCTTTAACGGGAAAACCAGCTAACTCCTTATGATTCGAAGGCTGAAGTCGCGCAGTATGAAACACCCCACGACGAAGGAAAAAGAACAAACAAGCCGCAAAAACGCCACCAGCTAAGAGCTCGAAAAAGTTCATCAAACCGGAATAGAAAGATCCTAAAAACGGCGCAAAAAGACGGTGTGTTCCTAAAATACCATCCAATACAATCTCCAAAACTTCGATATTAATTAGAACAAATCCGATGTAAATTAGGAAGTGAAAAAAGCCTACGAGGGGCTTAGAAAACATTTTCTTTTGGCCGAAAGCTAATAAAGCCATTCGTTTAAAACGTTCAGAAGGGTGGTCCGATAATTCCACCGGACGAGCTAACCGAATCGTTTGAATAATAAGAGAAAAACGCTGAAAAATCAGGTAAGACATACCCCCTAAAAGGGCGATAAATAGTATCTGAGGCAAATAGGTCATCGTTGATGTAGAAAGTACATAAATGTAAAAAAAATCTACGATAATTCCTTTTTCAAAAAGCGTCCCGTGTGACTATTTTTCTCTTTAGCAATCTGCTCCGGAGTTCCGCT
>CAMDSI010000133.1 GCA_945906915.1 Spirosoma fluviale
CCTCCATTATACACCTGCGCATAACCTGCTGCTTGAAGTTGGCGGCGAGCCATTCCGCTACGGCTTCCCGAGCGGCAACAAGTAATGATAACCTGATCTTTCTTTAATTTGTTCAAATTAGATCCTAAAGTTTGTAAGGGTAAGTTGATGGCGCCTTTAATGTGCCCATCTTTAAATTCTGCTGGAGTGCGAACGTCCACAAGTGTTGCACCATCTGCTAAAAGAGCTTTATAGTCTACCTTTGGTCCAAAGCCAAATAAATTCTTTAGTAATTCTACCATATTTTCTGTGTTTATATAGGCAAATATAGGTCATCGAAAAAGGTGTCAACGTGACATTTGTCTCTAGTCTTTTAGTAAATTTCAGCTATCATTGTAAAAAGAAACAAATAGAAACTATGAAAAAGATCTTATTAAGTACGCTTATTTTCATTTGCGTTTCCATTGCAGCAAAGGCACAAGCACACAAAGTAGTTGTGCAATTGAATACGTCGGACACCTTGGTTTGGCACGGAGCATTGAAAAACATTTCTAATCTTCAAACTGCATTGGGACCCAATACTCAAATTGAATTAGTTGCTCATGGTGCAGGAATTAGCATTTTAGTGGATGGAAAAACCACTCAAAAAGCTAAAATTGCGGAATTAGCAGCTACCGGCGTTTTATTTAAAGCTTGTGAAAATACCATTCGCGAACGTAAAATTGATCGTTCCACCATTTTAACTCAAGCTGGGACGGTACCATCCGGGGTTGCGGAGGTTGTGTTATTGCAGGAGGCTGGTTGGGCTTATTTGAAATATTGATTTAGACTCCTTGAAATTGCAATATCAGATTTTTAAAACTTTTTTGTTCGGTTTACTTATCTTCCTTTTGGGTTTTTTAGGATTTCGTTCCTACCAAAATGCAGGCTCGAGTAAACTAGATTCTATTGCTGTCTATGCCGCTCCTGATTCCAATTTTACTCATGTATGGACGGCGCCGTCTGACTGGCGGATGATGTATTTGAAGCCGGAGGAGAAAGAATTAGTGGTTTATGGTCGGGAATTAATTGCCCACACGTCTGAATATTTAGGGCCAAAAGGTTCTATCAAGGCCATTTCCAATGGGATGAATTGCCAAAACTGTCACTTAAATGAGGGCACCCAACCTTGGGGAAATAATTATTTTGCGGTTCAATCCACATACCCTAAGTTCAGAGCGCGCTCAGGAACGAAAGAAAATCAAATTAAGCGGGTCAATGATTGTTTTGAGCGGAGTTTAAATGGTAAGGCATTAGATTCCACTAGTCGCGAAATGCTGGCGATTTTGGCCTATATCAAATGGCTAGGCTCCGATGTCGAAAAAGACAAATTCCCTAAAGGCTCAGGAATTTTTAAACTCAAGGGAATGAAGCGGGCATGTGATCCGCTAAAAGGAGCTGAGGTCTACACAGCCAAATGCCAATCATGTCACCAAGCTGATGGTGGTGGATTATTAGCCGAGAACGGGAAATCATATACTTATCCACCCTTATGGGGGACAACTAGTTATAATACGGGAGCTGGCTTATACCGGATTTCGAATTTTGCAGGCTATGTGAAATACAATATGCCGCAAGGAACTACCTATGATAAACCACAATTAACGGATGAGGAAGCTTGGGATGTGGCAGCTTATGTGAATTCGATGCCTCGCCCTTCGAAAGATTTATCCAAAGATTGGCCTAATATCGCAAAGAAGCCATTTGATCACCCTTTTGGTCCTTATGCTGATCCATTTACGGAAGAACAACATAAATATGGACCTTACAAGCCGATCAAGGCTTGGGTGGAAGGGCATAAATAAAAAAAGGATGCCGAACTTAATCGACATCCTACTCTCTACTCTATAATCTCTAATCTATTAGTGAGGTAACTGATCTCTAAACTTGCCATACACCCAAGTTCCGGCAATTGAGCTTAAAATAACCACTGAAATGGCTAAAACTCCCGTTCCTAATTGAGCGAAAAGGGGACCAGGGCAGGCTCCCGTGATGGCCCAGCCAAAACCGAAGAGTAAGCCTCCGTAGATTTGGCCCATATTGAACTTCTTATCTGAGAAGGTAATTTCTTCTCCGTGAATCGTCTTTACCTTACATTTTTTAATTAGGAAAACGGAGATAGCACCCACGACTACGGCAGTGCCTATAACGCCATACATGTGGAAACTTTGGAGACGAAACATTTCCTGGATGCGGAACCAAGAGATGATTTCAGCTTTCACGAAAACCACGCCAAACACGATCCCCACCGCCAAATATTTAAAATTATACCACCAAGGGTGGCTCAAATTCGATTCATTCAAACACATGGTGTCCAATGAACGTACTTCGAAATCAGTTTCTTTTTCTTGCGTATTCATTAGATTATAGAGCTAAAATGTAAGGTAAAATGAAATTAACCATCACAAAACCGCCCACCATAAAGCAAATTGTTGCGACTAAAGAAGGCCATTGGAGATTACTCAGACCCATAATGGCATGGCCTGATGTACATCCACCAGCATAGCGGGTTCCGAATCCCACTAGGAATCCACCGCCTACCATCATAATAAATCCACGTAAAGTGAACACATCATGTAATTCAAATAGTTGAACGGGAACCATTCCTGAAAGATCAGTTATGCCGTATCCTGCTAATTCTTTGGCTAAATCAGGATGAATGATAATGGGGGCATCTGATCTTAAAAATTGAGCGGCGATGAAGCCTCCGATGAAAATTCCTCCAATGAAGAATAGATTCCACGATTCCTTTTTCCAATCGTATTTGAAAAAGGGGATGTTGCTAGGAATGCAAGCTGCGCACATGTGGCGCAGGTTCGCTGATATACCGAAGTGTTTATTTCCTAATATCAGTAGTGCAGGGACGATAAGTCCAATCAAGGCGCCGGCAACATACCAAGGCCAGGGTTGGGTAATTGTTTCCATTTTAAAAGGTATTTAATTGTTCAGTAATCAGTATCCAGTAGTCAGTAGTCAGTAGTCAGTCCGGAGGTAATTAGTCCGAAGGGAATGAGTCCGGAGGGAAAATTCACCATTCATCATTCATCATTCACCATTATCTCTACTCTTTACTCTATGCTCTCTAATCTACAATAGTGTTGTCGGACAAACATACTTCGTTAAGTCAAATTTCTCTGACTCCTTAATCGCTTTGAAACCACCATTTACATCGATTAAGTTATCGTAGCCACGCGCTCTTAAAGTTGAATTAAAGATCATAGAACGGTACCCACCTGCACAGTGTACGAAGTAAGTTTTGTCCTTGTTGATTTTCAACATACTGTCATTGATAAAGTCCAAAGGGGCATTCTCCACATCAACTACGTGCTCAGAAAGGTATTCGCTACTTTTACGAACATCTAAAATTTCGCCTTCACCTGCTTTGATACGCTTCAATAATTCTTCTGCGTCAATGGATTCAATGCTATCGATTTCTTTTCCTGAGGCTTTCCAAGAAGCAAAGCCACCTTTCAAGTAACCTATGGTGAAATCATATCCTACACGAGCTAAACGCGTGATAACCTCTTCTTCGCGGCCTTCGTCTGTTACTAACAAGATTTCTTGTTTAATGTCTGGAATCATGGCGCCAACCCATGGAGCAAAAGATCCATCGATACCGATGTTGATTGAGTTAGGGACAAAGCCAGCTGCGAAAGTTTGCGCATCACGCGTATCTAGGATTAACGCACTAGTTTCGTTTGCTGCTGCTTCAAATCCTTCAGGACTTAAAGCATGTTGGCCACGCTCTAGCACTTTATCGATTGAATCATATCCTTGGATATTCATCAAAACATTCAGAGGAAAATAAGCTGGAGGAGCCACTAAGCCTGTTAAAACCTCTTTCTTAAATGCTTCTCTTGTTAATGCTGGATTCAAAGCATAGTTCGTTTTCTTTTGGTTACCCAAGGTATCTGTCGTCTCTTTGCTCATGTTTTTACCGCAAGCAGAACCAGCTCCGTGTGCAGGATATACGATGATATCATCTGCTAGAGGCATTATTTTATTGCGTAATGAGTCATAAAGATGACCTGCTAATATTTCTTGGGTTAATTCAGCCACTAATTCTTGTGCCAAATCTGGACGTCCCACATCTCCAATAAACAAAGTATCTCCTGAGAATAAGCTCGTTTCTTTTCCGTTTTCGTCGATTAAAAGGAAACAAGTTGATTCCATGGTGTGCCCAGGTGTGTGAATGACGCGGATTTTTACCTTACCTAAAGGGAATTCTTGACCATCAGTCGCTGAAATGCAATCAAAAGCGCAAGCTGCATTAGGTCCATAAACGATGGGTGCACCTGTTTTGGCAGACAAATCAATATGCCCTGAAACGAAGTCCGCGTGGAAGTGTGTTTCAAAAACATACTTAATTTTAGCGCCATTGCGTTCCGCTTTCTCGATATAGGGTTGTACCTCACGAAGTGGATCGATGATCGCGGCTTCGCCATTGCTTTCAATATAATAAGCACCTTGTGCTAAACATCCGGTGTAAATTTGTTCTACTTTCATCATATTAGTTCATTGGGAAGGCTATTTGTTGGATCAGAATGTAAATTCCCATCACTAAAACAAACCAGCCGAATCCCACTTTTAGTTTGTCTCCGTCTACTTTTTTACTCAAAATATCGCCTAAGAAAATTCCGACAATGGCTAAACCCGTTACGGTTAATAATAGGTTCCAATCAATCACCGCATGACCTAAATCACCTGTAAATCCAATCAAAGATTTCGCAGCGATAATCAATAGGGAAGTCCCAATGGCTTGTTTCATGGATAATTTGGATAACATGACCAAAGCCGGGATGATTAAAAATCCACCTCCTGCACCCACTAGGCCAGTTAATGTACCTACAATAGCCCCTTCCAGTAAAATCATCGGATAATTAAACACTTGCTTCTCTTCTTTAGCAGTATCCACTTTATTCGTATCGCCACCATCTCGTATCATAGAAATAGAGGCTGCTACCATCAGAATTCCGAATAAAACCATCATCAAGATAGGCTTAGTCACGATGAAATCACCCACGGTAAATACCTCAGATGGGATTAATGGTACGATGAATTTGCGTGTGGCATATACGGCAGCAATGGAAGGAATGCCGAAAATGACAGCGGTCTTTACATTAATAAGTCCTTGTCTGTATTTCGGGATAGCTCCTACTAATGAACTTGCACCTACCACGAATAGGGAATAGGCTGTAGCCAAAATAGGATTTACCCCAAAAAGATAGACTAACACCGGTACTGTTAAAATGGATCCGCCACCCCCAATAAGCCCCAAAGAGACTCCGATTAATAAGGATGCGAAATAACCAATAATTTCCATGCGATAAATATCATTTTGTAATACAAAAATCACGCCTAAATTTCGATTGTTTCGTGATAATTATCACATCCTTAAATCCACAATCTCAATTTGATTTTTGTTGATTTTGATGAAGCCTTTCTCCGCTAATTTCTTCATTAAGCGGGAAATTACTTCTCTTGAAGAGTTTAATTCTTGCGCAATTTCGGTAAAAGAGGCCTTCAGGATGTTTGTTTTCAAACTTTTTTGGTGCTGT
Organism: Spirosoma fluviale; assembly: GCA_945906915.1. Classification (GTDB taxonomy): domain Bacteria; phylum Bacteroidota; class Bacteroidia; order Cytophagales; family Spirosomataceae; genus Aquirufa; species Aquirufa fluvialis_D. The sequence continues at coordinate 5,577 of CAMDSI010000133.1, forward strand.
TTTAAGTACCAAAGTAAGCGTTCATCTAGATTTCTAAAGGCGATTTGATCTAATGTATCGAGTAATTCTTCGAAACGAGAGCGGTAGGTTTCTAGAACGAATTGGTACCAGCTTTTATATTTTGTGGCCCATTCGTCCATTAATTCGGCAGGAATGGCGATGACTTCGGTGTCTACGAGGGCTTTGGCCATAATCTGAGACGATAATTGCCGCGCCGCACAAGTCATCGAAATGGCACAAGCCTCCCC
>CAMDSI010000134.1 GCA_945906915.1 Spirosoma fluviale
ACGGCTTGTAAATGCGGGTAAGAAGCGAGGGAAAATTGTCCTTCAATGATGCATTTTTTGGAGGTATCGAAAAGGCTTTTGCTGTCCGCTCTTTGGCCTAATAATAAAGAAATGGCACCTAATAAAATCGATTTACCTGCACCCGTTTCTCCCGTAATAACCGTCAGTCCACCTGTTAAATGCAGGTCGAGCTGTTCGATTAAAGAGTAGTTTTGGATATGTAGGTGCTTCAACATAAGAAAGGCATCAAAGTTCGAATTTACGCAAAAAAAATTGTTCACATTTTTATTTCGTGTAACAATCAGGTTTTTGATAATTTTTATCAATATTTTGTACCTTTGGAAAAATTTTCGCCTACGTTTTTATAACCCCTACAAAATGAGTGTTTTAGTAAATAAGAATTCAAAAATTATCGTTCAAGGTTTCACAGGTACTGAGGGATCATTTCACGCTGAACAAATGATTGCTTACGGAACCCAAGTGGTGGGGGGAGTTACACCAGGAAAAGGTGGCGCTACGCATTTAGATCGCCCTATTTTTAATACGGTAGCAGATGCAGTTGCTTCTACAGGAGCAGATACATCGATCATTTTCGTTCCACCCGCATTTGCTGCGGATGCGATTATGGAAGCAGCTGAAGCAGGAATTAAAGTCATCATTTGTATCACGGAGGGCATTCCGACGAAGGATATGATTGTGGCGAAAGAATATATCTCGAATTACGACACCCGTTTAATTGGGCCTAACTGCCCAGGCGTGATGACCGCAGAAGAGTGTAAAGTTGGTATCATGCCTGGCTTTATCTTTAAAAAAGGTCGCGTAGGAATCGTTTCTAAATCAGGAACGTTAACGTACGAAGCGGTAGATCAATTAACGAAGGCAGGTTTAGGCCAAACAACAGCCATCGGTATCGGTGGTGATCCTATCATCGGAACAACCACGAAGGAAGCGGTTGAATTATTAATGAACGACCCAGAAACAGAAGGTATCGTCATGATCGGAGAGATCGGTGGGGGTATGGAAGCAGAAGCGGCTCGTTGGATTAAAGCAGATGGTAATCGCAAACCAGTCGTTGGCTTCATTGCTGGCCAAACAGCTCCGAAAGGACGTCGTATGGGTCACGCAGGTGCAATCATCGGTGGTGCTGACGACACAGCAGAAGCCAAGATGAAGATCATGCAAGAGTGTGGAATCCATGTAGTTTACTCTCCAGCTGATATTGGTGATACGATGGTTAAAGCATTATCTGCTAAATAATTTGAATTAATTTCAAGGAATGATTCCTTTCCTATTTAAATCTGCTCATTTAATTCCTTGGAGGAAAACGATGAGCAGATTTTTTTTATGTGCTTTATTGTTGCTAGCAGGAACCAGCCAAGCTGCCTGGAAAAAGGTCTATTCCTTTGATCGAGATTGGTTAGTTTACCAAGAAGATTGGAAAAGTTTCTTACCTTATGTCTCATCTAAGCACTATTCTTATCAGTCGAAGTCGCTTGAAATTCATCCGGATGATTTTCCCAAAGCCTCTCTAGCCATTTACCCGAAAGAAAACTACCACCTATTTCTGCAAGGAACCTTGTTCAGGGCATTGAAGAAAGGGGAGGTCTTTAGAATCTCCTTAGACAGTCTTCGTCGAGACGATAAATTCATCTTAACGGTTTATGTAGAAGATTTACAAGGATTACCTGGAGATTTTTATCTAGAACGAAATGAGGTGGTGGTCGCGAAAGAAAAGGCGGACTTCTTCTTGCTGGACATTCGATCAAGTGCCCCATTTTCTAATTTCTTTCTCTTAAGTTTGGTCTCGATTATGGCTTGCTTAGGCCTGCTTTTTGCTGCCTACCCTCGCGTATTTACGTCTTTTTATCGCTATTCAGATTGGATGCGCTGGGAGGTGAAAGACGAGGTTTGGATGAGGCGGCCATTTGCATTGCCTAATATATTGGTTTTGTTTACCCTTAGTTTGATAACCTCTTGTCTAGCTTATTTAACGGGTTTTAAAACATCTCTAAAAGACGAGTTCTTTAGTAACGCCGATAATTTTGTGACGATTTGGCCCAGCGTTCTGTTTATTTTCTCCAAACTAGGTCTCTCGTTTTTATTATTTATCTCGCGCTTTTTTGTCTATTACTTATTTACTGATTTGTTCAAGCTGAAGGGATTAGCGAATGTGCATTATTTCAAATCCCTGCAGACGAATTTGCAGTTTTTTTCCGTTTTGTTCCCCGTTCTTTGTTTTTATGCCGTTTATGTGGGCCCATCCACCTCCATCGATTTTAGTTCCGTTATTTATATAGTGGACTTTTATTTTCTTTTCCGTTTTGTCTATTTTTTTCAATCCTTCCAAAGGAGCTTCTCTTTTCCGCGCTTATTTCTCTTTATCTACCTACTGATCATCGAAGGTCAGATTATCTTGTTTGGAATCAAGGAATTAATTTTTCCTATTAACATGTAGGGCGAAATAATTATCTCTAAAAAATTGTCGTATATTTGCACTCTGAATTAAAAGGCTAGCATCATTTGCGCCCTAATGAACTGATTATGAGTAAAACAGCTGCTGAAGAAAAAGATCGTTTAAAGAAGGTAAAGAGTATTCTTGTTACTCAGTCTGCCCCTGCAGATGCTAAATCACCTTACTTTGATATTGAAAAAAAGTACAATGTAAAAGTGGATTTTAGACCTTTTATCGAAGTACAAGGAATTGCTTTTAAAGATTTTAGAAAGCAAAAAATAGAGATTCTTCAACATACTGCCATCATCTTTACTAGCCGTCATGCCATTGACCATTTCTTCCGTATTTGTAAGGAAGCGAAGATTGAGGTGCCTACCGACATGAAATATTTCTGTATCACGGAGCAAACGGCTAATTATTTACAGAAATATATCGTTATCCGTAAGCGTAAGGTATTTACAGGAACGAAAACAGCTTTAGATCTTTTGGAAATTATTAAAAAGCACAAGACGGAGAAATTCTTATTCCCTTGTTCTAATAAGCGCCAAAAAGACCTTCCCGATTACATGGGAACAAACGACTTCCAATTAACGGAGGCTGTTATGTATGAAACGGTTTCAGCAGATTTGTCTGATTTAGAAGAAGTTTTCTATGATGTGATTGCCTTCTTTAGCCCATCAGGTATCACGTCCTTGTTTCACAATTTCCCAGACTTTAAGCAAAACAATACACGTTTAGCGGCATTTGGTCCTACCACAGCGCAAGCAGTAGTCGACGCTGGACTGATTGTAGACATTCAGGCACCCATGCCTAACGCTCCATCCATGACGGGGGCGCTAGAACATTACATCAAGCAAGTAAATAAATAATAAAAAAGCCTCAACGATTGAGGCTTTTTTATTATTTTAGCCTACCTATTTTTCATCCAACGAATGACGTTTAAAATGAGTCGCCTAATCAAGCTGTACTTTTCCCTTATTTTCGGGATTTTTCTGCTATTAAACAGCGCAAGAACGTTAGCTCAGCAAAGTCCTCAGTTTAGTATTTTTTCAGCCAATTCGAATATCGTAAATCCTGCCTTTTCTGGTTGGAAATCTAATAATTATGTGGCCCTGCAAATCAGGGATCAATGGTCCGGCTACACCACGTCTACTGATGGATCTGGAACCTTGGGAACCACCTGGATTGCGGGATCATTTGGGATTACTCCTAAAGGCGGCATAGGAATACAGTTTTATTCGGATAAAACACCCTCCGGAGTTACGCAGCAATCATTTCAAATTCAGGGGGCCTACCATTTGAACAAAGGAAATGGCTTGTGGTCTTTTGGTTTTTCTGTGGGATTGCAGACGAAATCGTTTGACGGGCGCGCATTTCGGGTAAGAGACCCGAATGATCCTTTGGTAAACTTAGTCTCAGGCTCTCCTGTTAGTCAAACGCAACCTGACTTAGGACTAGGGGCTGTTTATTCAACTGATAATTGGCAAATTGGAATTACGGCTGACCATATAACATCGCCTACATTTGACTTTAATGGAGGAACGGCTGCAATGCCACTGGAACGTGTTTTTGCTATACATGGAAGTACAGAAATTCCTTTGAGTGATTATTTTGATGTCTTGCCTTATGCGCTTGTTCGGTATTATTCTGGGCAAATAGTCCCTGAAGGAGGAGCAAGAGTCTATTATAATAAACTTATTTATGCAGGTGCAGCCTATCGAAATGGGGATGCGGCCATGGGTTTATTAGGGGTATCGATTCTTCAAAATAAGTTAGATATCGGTTATTCAATGGATATTACAACTTCTAATGCATTGAATAAGAAGCCGTTGTCTCATGAGATATTCTTAAGATTTCGAATTCCAGAAAGAAGTATAAAACAAAAGGCGTCTCCCATTCGAACGCCTAGGTTTAGAATTTTATAATGGTAGGTATAAAATTATGTTAAAACCTATTCGATTGTTAGAATATTCCTTTAAATTTGAGGAATTTGTTGATTCTGTGAGGAGTTTATTTTTGATTAGAGGCAATATTATTTACTGCCTAAACGTTTGAAAAACAGAAATTTAAAAAGGTATATGAATTTTCATAATCTGAATAAGAAGTTAGTTTGGTTGTTTTCATTAGTTGTGTTAACTATAGCTGTCACAAGTTGCGGTTCTAAAAGCAATACAGGCGGTAAAACACTTAGCTCTGCTAAATCAGCTAAGTCAACAAAGTCTAAAGGGCTGAAAGGTCTATTCTTTAAGCCTGCGTCAGCGGATCCTGGTGTGTTTAATGGTGAAATCGTTGCAGTGAATCGTAAAGGTTGGTCTCAGCCTACACCATTTGGGATGGTTTTAGTTCCTTCTGGTAGTTACCTGATGGGACAAGGTGATGAGGATCCATCCCGTTCTGCCATAAACTTTCCCCGTAGAGTAACCGTTTCTGCCTTTTTTATGGATGATACGGAGATAACAAATTACGAATACCGTCAATTTGTGGAAACCATTTTGCGTGATTCTTTATCTGTTTTAGGGGAGACAAAAATAATGTCAGATTATTATCCTGATACGACTCGTTGGGCAGAAGATCTTAAAATGCCTGGTTACCAATCGCGCGACTTTACCTATGGAGATCCCATGACGGAAAATTATTATTCTAGCCCTGCCTTTGATATGTACCCTGTAGTTGGTGTTAATTGGTCGGCTGCGAAGTATTTCTGTGATTGGCGTTCTAAATTAATGAATAGCTACCGCAAGACGCAAGGTTTAGCGTCCTTACCTCGTTTTACCTTACCTACAGAATCTGAATGGGAGTGGGCTGCTCGTGGTGGTCGTGCTTCAGCAAAGTATCCTTGGGGTAATCCTTATTTGTCTAATGCGAAAGGCTGTTTATTAGCGAATTTCAAACCACATCGGGGAAATTACGATGCCGATGGATACGAGTATACGGCTCCAGCTAATGCTTATAGTGCAAATGATTATGGTCTATATAACATGGCTGGAAATGTGGCCGAATGGTGTGAGGATGCATTTGAAGAAAATGCCTCAGCAGTGACTTGGGATTTGAACTCAATTAACCGAGATGCCAATAACCCACGTAAAGTGGTTCGCGGTGGATCTTGGAAAGACATTGGATACTATTTAGAGACCGGTACACGTACCTTTGAATATGAGAAAAATAAAAGATCCTATGTAGGATTTAGATGTGTGATGCGTTATTTAGGACGTCCTGCATCGAGATAAGTTAAATAAATCTATTATTAAGAATCAACAAAATGGAAAAGTCGATTAATGTAGTTGCTAGTTTTGGTGCGGCAGTCGTAATTGTAGGAGCACTATTTAAAATTTTACACTGGACAGGTGCGAATGAGATGTTGATGGTGGGT
>CAMDSI010000135.1 GCA_945906915.1 Spirosoma fluviale
GCCGCGGCAGAAATGGACTGTATTATTCTTTAAACTTTTAAACTCAACAAGATGAAATTCTATTCTTCCCTAATTTTACTATTTGCTGCGCTACAAGTTAGCGCCCAAGAATTAAAACCCCTGTATTCATTTTCGCTACTTTCTCCCTCCATTGGAATCGAGAAGCAAGTAAAAGAAAACAACTCGCTGAAATTTTCCATAGGATCCTTAACGGGATACGGCAATAAGGATGGTTTTCAAACAAAACTATTTTCCTTGAGAGGCGAATACCGGCATTATTACAATCAGCCTAAACGGAGGGACGAAGGACGTCTCTCCACTAATTATTCCGGGAATTACATCGGATTATTTGCGGAGCCGTCTTTTGTTTTTGCAAAAGGTGAAGAAGCAACTCATCTGTATTCGGGAGGGGTTTGGGGAATCCAGCGAAATTACAACAGTCATTTTCATCTTGACCTTTCCATCCAAGCTGGGATAGGTCAAAATGGATTCGAAACGAAAGCTGGCTTGCGATTAGGTTTTTGGGTAAAATAAATGCCTAGAAGCGTCTGCATTTTTCATTCAAAAACCGTATTTTTGCTCCAGATAATAGCAAAGAATATATGAAATTTGGTGTAGTAGTGTTCCCGGGATCCAATTGTGACGATGATACAGTCGGAGTCATTCAAAGTTTAGGCCACGAGGCAGTTAAACTTTGGCATAAAGAGACTGATCTACAACACTGTGATTTCATTATCATACCGGGTGGTTTCTCCTATGGAGATTACTTGCGCTCAGGTGCGATTGCTCGCTTCTCCCCTATAATGGAACATGTGATCGAGCATGCAAAAAATGGTGGCTATTTAATGGGTATTTGTAATGGATTCCAAGTTTTAGTGGAAGCGCATTTGTTGCCCGGCGTTTTATTAAGAAATAGTTCTCAGAAATTTATTTCTAAGAATATTTACTTAAAAGCAGCGACGAATAATTCATTGTTAACCCAAGAATTAGATACAAATAAAGCCTATAAAATACCTATCGCGCACGCTGAAGGTCGTTATTTTACAGATGAGAAAACATTGGCATTATTACAAGCGAACGATCAAATCTTATTCTATTATTGCGATGAGAACGGACAAGTGACAGAGGAATCTAATCCCAATGGCAGTCTACTAAACATAGCTGGTATCTGTAATGAGGGTAGAAATGTATTCGGTTTAATGCCACACCCGGAAAGAGCTGCAGATCCAGATTTGAATAATACGGATGGATTAGAGATTATGAAGCAATTGATTTTGCAAACGGTATAATCTTTTAAAAGCATAAAAAAGGCTCTTCAATTGAAGAGCCTTTTTTGTTTAATAGGTTTTTAATTAGCGAAGATCGTTTACTTCTACACCTGGAAATGCTTTCTTATCGAAGTTGAATACTTTGTCATCCGCATTCACTTTGGCGTTTAATTTAGACACCTTAAACAGCTGTTTCTTTCCTGCTTTATTGATGATCGTCCATTCGTTAACTGAAAGGTCTTTAGAATTGATTTTTAAGGCGATACTCTTCACTTGAGTGCCTTTGGCTACGGGAGCTAATTCAACCGTGGAAATACCCGCGGATTCACCTTTCAAAGAAATCTTATATGCCTTCTTATCGAAAGAATAGATTTTAGCTGGATTCAAGTCGCCTTCGGATGGATCAAAACTCGAGATGTTCACCTCGTTGATTTCTTTTATATAAGTGGCTACTTCTTTCCCATTATTGAAAATTTCTTGACCAGCCGTCTTTAGGCGAAACTTAGTTCCTTTAACCGTAATTGATCCGGACATGGTGGCTGCACCTTCTGTTTGATAGGTGAAATTCGCGGAGAACGAGCCCATCGCCTTGTACTTCTTTTGCATCCCATCAATCAAGCTCACGGCCTTATTTGATTGAGCAAAAACACTAAAACTTAAGCAAAATAATAAGATGACCTTTTTCATATTATAAGTTTTTCAAAATCTCTTCTAATTCTGTTTCAGACTTAACTAATACTTCTCTGGCTTTAGAACCACCAAATGAACCCACAATTCCGACCGCCTCTAGTTGATCGATTAATCGACCCGCCCGGTTATATCCTAACTTTAATTTACGCTGGATTAAAGAAGTACTTCCCTGTTGATGCATCACAACTAATCGAGCCGCATCATCAAAGAAGGAATCGCGATCACTTGGATCAAAATCTCCACGATCTTGTCCACCCATCTCCTCCGAATCCGGCTCTGGCAATAAATAGGCCGACGTATAACCTTGTTGATTTCCGATGAAATCACAAATATCTTCCACTTCCGGCGTATCAACGAAAGCACATTGCAAACGAATGACTTCTGAACCCATGGACAATAACATATCGCCCATGCCCACTAACTGATCAGCACCACTAGCATCTAGAATGGTGCGGGAGTCGATTTTAGACATCACCTTAAACGAAAGACGTGCCGGGAAATTCGCCTTAATAGTACCGGTAATAACATTCACAGATGGACGTTGTGTGGCCACCACTAAGTGAATACCAATCGCTCGGGCTAATTGAGCTAAACGAGCAATAGGGTGCTCTACTTCTTTACCCGCAGTTAACATTAAATCGGCTAATTCATCGATCACAAGAACGATGTAAGGCATAAAATCATGCTCATTCGGATTCAAGCGACGGTTTATAAATTTCGTATTGTATTCCTTAATGTTACGACAACCCGCATCCTTCAACTTATCGTAACGCAAATCCATCTCCTTACAAAGTGAATTCAAGGTATTTACGACCTTTTTCGTATCGGTAATAATGGCTTCGGCGGAATCAGGAAGACAAGCTAAGAAGTGACGTTCTAACTTATTAAAGAGCGATAATTCTACTTTCTTCGGATCGACTAACACAAACTTTAAGGTAGCTGGGTGTTTCTTGTAAATCAAAGAAGTCAAGAGCATATTTAAACCCACTGACTTACCTTGTCCGGTTGCTCCTGCCATTAAGAGGTGAGGCATTTTGGCCAAATCCGCCACAAAAATTTCATTCGAAATCGTTTTACCTAAAGTGATAGGCAAATCGAAGGTCGATTTTTGGAACTTCTCCGAACCAATCACCGCACGCACAGGAACCATCTCACGATTCTTGTTCGCCACCTCGATACCGATGGTGTCTTTACCCGGCATTTGACCGATAATACGAACGCCCATGGCGGCTAAAGAAAGGGATAAATCATCCTCCAGAGAAGTGATTTTACTTACCCGAACGCCGGCTTTAGGAACAATTTCATACAAAGTAACAGTGGGGCCGATCGTGGCTTCGATCTTCTGAATTCCGATTCCGTAATTCAATAAAGTCTCCACAATCTTCTCCTTGTTCGCCTTTAATTCATCCATCGTCACTTGCGATGTTTGGTTCTTTTGGTCGTATTCCTTTAATAAATCGATGGTGGGAAACTGATAATTAGGTAAATCAGCTGTGGGATCATATAGTCCAAACTGCTCCACTAAATCATTTGCTTTTAATTCTCTAGACGCCGATGTCGCTTCTTCTTCGATCACCTCATCTGCGACACCCGCCACTTTAAAGGTAAAGTCCAGATCATCTTCTTTCTTTTCCTCTTCTTTCTTTTCCTGTTCAATAGCTGTTATCTCCACGATAGGCTTAGGCTCTACTTCTTCTTCCACCACGGGAGGAACAAGCGGTCTGAATTCCTCCAAATCATCATTATCCACATGAATAGCCGGACCATCTTCATCCATAAATAGGCTCTCCTGCACCTCATCCTCTTCTTCAGCTGTAACTGGAGCTGGTACTGAAGCCTTCTTGGGATTCAATTGATAAAATAAAACCAGGAAGACAAATCCGCCAAATCCAATCACGAAAATGGATAAATAGCCTAATAACTGGTATAGTTTTTCATTTATAAAATAGCCTACACCTCCACCTATCGAATGCGGTAGATCTAATGAGAAAACAAAAAATCCGGCTAGTAAACTAAACCACAAGATGTAGAATAACACTTGCCACGATATGCGCTCTAAAGAATAGATTTCTTTTTTAAAGCCTACTTTTAGGGCTGATAGATAGAATAAGGGAATTAATAACAAGGTGGACCACCCGAAAGTCTTGAACAAAAAGAAGTGGGCAATTTTAGCCCCTAATAATCCGGCTAAGTTTTTAATCGGAATATCGGATCCTTGAATCGTATCCACCACGCCACGTTCTACTTCACTTTGGTCTGAAACTCCGACAAAGAAACATGAACCAAAAGAAACCAGTAACAAAGTTCCAATCAAAAATAAAAACGCTGCAATGATTAACTGAAAGCGATATAAAACAGCGCCATCCATTTTTCTTTTGGGCTTATCTTGCTCAAAATTAAGTTGTAAAGTGCTTGTAGTGTTTCTAATCTTTTTTGCCATGGAGGGAACAAGGAGTTAATCTTATAAATTTCGCTTTTTTGATCCGATTTACAAAATGAAATTTACAGTCCTGCTGCTATTATTTCTTTATTAATTTCTTTGATTAAACCTGGACCTGCATATATGAAGCCCGAATAGATTTGAACGAGTGCGGCGCCGGCTTTTAATTTCTCTACCGCATCTGCTCCCGAGTGAATCCCGCCTACCCCAATGATGGGAAATTGCCCCTTTGATTTTTGATGTAAATAAGCCACCACTTCTGTGGAACGTTTAGTCAGAGGCTTTCCGCTTAATCCTCCCGTTTCTGGTCGATGCGGTGATTGCAATCCTTCGCGAGACAAGGTAGTATTCGTAGCAATTACGCCAGCTAACTTAGTTTCTAACACAATTTCAATCACATCGTCTAATTGATCATTGCTTAAATCTGGGGCAATTTTTAATAAAATTGGTTTCTGAGCGGGTTTCGCCGCATTTAAATCTTGGAGGGTTTGTAATAATTTTTTCAAAGGCTCTTTCTCCTGCAATGCCCGAAGATTAGGTGTATTAGGCGAGCTTACGTTCACCACGAAATAATCGACCACCTCATACAAAGCTTCGAAACCTTGGCAATAATCATCATCCGCTAACTCATTCGGCGTCACCTTATTCTTCCCTAAATTCCCACCCACAATCACCTTCGAACGACGTTTTCCTAAACGGGCCTTTATCGCATCAAGTCCCTCATTATTGAAACCCATCCGATTGATAATCCCTTCATCTTCTAACAAACGAAATAAACGTGGTTTAGGGTTTCCATCTTGTGGCTTAGGTGTTACCGTTCCTATTTCAATAAAGCCAAAACCTAATTCAGCAAATTCATCTATCAATTCAGCATTTTTATCAAAACCAGCAGCTAATCCCACCGGGTTAGGGAAATGTAGTCCAAAAACCGTTCGCTCTAGGCGCTTATCCTCTATTTGAAACAAAACTTTAAACAAGAACGACATGCCCGGAATGCGCAAGGCAAAGCGAATCAAATCAGTCGCCACGTAATGTGCGCGTTCAGGATTGAATAAGAAAAAGAATGGTTTTATGAAAATTTGATAAAACATGTGGATTTTTCTGTCGATTTAAAAGACAAAAATACAAAAAAGGACCGTCTCATGCCTCACTCTGAAAAAAAATCCTAATTTTAGAATATCAAGCATTTACTAGTAAATTTATAGCCTATGTTAAGTCGTGTAGCCAATTCCATCTTTTGGATGAACAGGTATATCGAGAGAGCTGACAATTATGCCCGCTTTATCTCGGTGAATTTCAACCTCGCTTTAGATTTACCTCCTAATGTCCCAGAACAATGGGAGCCATTAATTGTGGCGACTGCGGATCATTATAATTTCTTTGAGCATTATAAAGAAGCTAACCGAGA
>CAMDSI010000136.1 GCA_945906915.1 Spirosoma fluviale
TTCATCGTTTAATCAAGATGTGATGGATACGACTCGTTTCCAGGCTTGGAAAAGAGACTTTGATCGTTTGTTAGCAAAAAATGAGGTGCCTCGTTTTAATTCCATGCAATTTCCTAATGACCATACAGAAGGTCAGCGTTTAGGCAAGAAGACTCCTTTCGCGTATGTAGCGGATAATGATTATGCGATTGGATTGTTTATTGAGCATTTATCTAAATCTCCAATTTGGAAAGAGACGGCGGTTTTCATCGTAGAAGATGATGCCCAAAACGGCCCCGACCACGTAGATGCACACCGTACCACCGCTTATGTAGCTGGTGGATTTGTGAAACGCGGATTCGTGGATCACACACCTTATTCGACTTCGTCTATGTTACGTACGATCGAATTAATTTTAGGCTTGCCTCCAATGAGTCAATATGATGCGGCTGCCACTCCGATGTTTCGTAGCTTCTCTGCGACGCCTAATTTGACTCCATTTATTCATGAATTACCTCGCACGAATTTATTCGAATTAAACGTGAAAAACACACCGAGTGCTCAAAAAAGTGCGAAATTTGATTTCAAAAAAGAAGATTCGGTCCCGGATTTAGAGTTTAGCGAAGTGATTTGGAAAGCCGTAAAAGGAGAAGATTCAGTGATGCCTGCACCTCGTAGAGCGGCCATTTTAGCAACAACGGAAGAGGACGAAGATTAATATGAACCTTATTTTCTTGAGTATGTTAGGTGTCCGAATGGCGTTTTCAGGCCTTTCGGACACTTTAGTTAATGTGGTAGTCAGTGCCAGCAGACAACCCATGGCTATACAGCGCGCTCCACTCGCCATTTCGAAAAGAAAGGTGGCGAATCAGCAGCTAATGAATACCCCGGAGTTCTTTCAGCAATCTACCGGAGTCTTTGTGCAACGCACGAATCAAGGAGGAGGCTCTGTTTTTGTACGCGGTTTAACCGGAAATCAAACCCTTTTGGTCTTAGATGGCATTCGATTCAATAATTCCACCTTCCGCTATGGCCCTAATCAATACCTGAATACGATAGACCCCTTTAATTTAAGCGCAGTTGAAATTGTAAAGGGCTCCGGCTCCGTTCAATATGGCTCCGATGCCTTAACTGGTGCGGTCCAGCTATTCACGGAAAAACCTGAATTTGCATCAACTACCGCCCTTCATGGGGAAATTTTAGGTCGATGGACTTCGCAGGGAATGGAGACAAGCGGCCTTGGTAAAGTGCAGTATCAGTCGGCAAATACAGCTTTTTCCGTCCATGCGGGAATGAAATCTTTTGGGGATATAACCCGCGGAGGCGATGGTGAATTCCAGCGACCGACAGGTTATGACGAGCAAAATCTACTTTTTCAATTTCGCCAAAAACTAGGCTCGAATTGGATTCTCGAAAATATAATTCAGCAGAATCAGCAAGATCATGTGCCGGTTTATCACAAGGTAAGCCTTGAAAATTTTGCCGTCAATGAGATGACATTGCAATCGTATCGCAGAGCTTTGAGCCGTTTATCTTATTCCGGTTCGAAGCCTTGGTTAAAGCAAGTGGATTTGACAGCCTCGTATCAGCAGAGTTTGGAAAATCGCACCTTGCAGAAAAAGGGAAGTACAACACGCCGCGAAGAAGGCGATCTTGTTCAGACCTGGGGGTTTGTAGCCCAAGCTAAAAGTAACTGGACAGAGGAACTAAGTTCCACTACCGGGTTAGAATTTTACCAAGATCAAGTAGGTAGTAGTCGAAAAGATATGACGGGGGCTAAGCAGGTTTCTCTGCGCGGATTATATCCAGATCAATCACGATATGGCACATTTTCAGCTTTTACTTTACATCAACTCGCTTTAAAATCCTGGCAATTACAGGCAGGTTTACGTTACCAGCACGCGATCGCTTCCTTGCCTGATACGACGGTGGGGAATGCGAATTTATCTATCGGTGCTTTGGTTTATGATTTGGGGGCAGCCTATTTACTCAGCGAAAGAACGACCGTATTCGCAGGAATCTCCACCGGATTTAGATCCCCTAATTTAGATGATTTGGGAAGCTTAGGCGTAGTGGATTTTCGTTATGAATTGCCTGCTTATGCCCTGAAGCCGGAATATTCGCTAAATAAGCAAGTGGGTATTCGTTTTAATACGCCTCGGTGGAAATCAGAAGTAGTGGTGTTTCATACGCAGCTGACAAAATTAATCAGTCGCCTGAAGACGGCTGAAGTGATTCAAGGCTATTCTGTGTACAAAAAAGAGAATGTGGATCAGGCCTATTTGATGGGATTTGAATGGTCGCAATCCATAAGACTTTCGGATCACTTGATGTGGGAGAACGGCGTTTCGTATACGTTAGGAGATAATAGTAGCCAAAAAGAACCCATGCGCCGCATTCCCCCACTTCACGGACACGCGTCCTTAACTTACACTGCGACGAAAGGAAGTATTGGGCTGGTTTGGCTATTTGCTGACCGTCAAGATCGCCTTAGTGCCGGCGATAAATCCGATAACCGTATGAGTCCGTTAGGAACGGCGGGATGGGGAATTCTCCGATTACAAGCATCCTATAAAGTAACGCCCCGCATTCAACTAGGAATACAGGGCGAAAATTTAGGTAATGTGCGCTACCGAATGCACGGTTCTGGCATCGATGGCATGGGCCGCAGCCTACATGTCCAAGCGGCCTATGCCTGGTAATTAATGGTTTTTTCTTTGGTCCTCTTCATTATCCATTTCAACCGTCTTCTTGATTTTACGCCAATCAATCGTGCGATTGTAGCGAATCATCGTCTTATCCGCATCGAAGATCCGTTTATCCGGGAAGCTAAACTGGTAAGGCTTGAAGTTAGGCGTATCCGTAAAGAAGTCATCTAAGATACTCGCCGTTTGATCGTAATGATTCACGGCAGGAACACCTAAAAGCGTATAAATCACGCGCAAAATCGATCCAAAATTCGCGTGGCGATGCGACACATAATCCCGTTTCACATAGGGCCCGGCCATCATCAAAATACTCCGGTGCGCATCGATGTGATCGACGCCCCCTTGCGGATCATCTTCCGTAACAATCACTAACATATTTTTCCAATACGGCGTGTGCGACAAGAATTGTAACATGCGACCTAAGGCTAAATCATTATCGGCCATAAAAGAGGAGCGATACGGAAACCCCGCCGTGGAATCCAAATCCCCGCCGTGGTCATTAGGTAATTGAATCGTTACTAAAGAAGGCATTTTTTCTTTGCCACTCAGCCACTTTTCCGTGAACTCATGTTCGAATTGTTGCACTCGAAATTGATCCGGAATGCTCATATTAAATCCAGCATAATTATGGCTGGTATTTTTGAATAAGGCTTTTTGCATCGGCACCATCACGATGTGACCGGCACCCGTTAAGGTATCTGACCAGGATTCACGGACGTGCCCCGTTTCATTCGCTTCCCCAAAATTATAAAAAGGAATATTCTTGCGCTCTAAAGCCTCCCAAATTCCACCGATCTCTGCATAATCCTCCGGATCCATACTTCCCGTAGAACCTGGGAATCGACGCCCCGCGGCTTCTGAGAAGTAGTTAGCCGTCTTACTTACACTCGAATTTGTCTCCACCCATTCGTTCGGAATCACACCCATCATCCAGTGGTGGCCGTGAATCGAGGCATCACTATCACAATAGAAATTATCACTCATAGAGAAGGCTTTCGCAATCTGTTGGTGATTCGGTGTTACATCTACGTTTTTAAAGGTTTTACCTTTTTCGTAAACCGTTCTGTTTAGACCATATTTTGCAATCGTTGAATCGCCATTTGCCCCTTTAAACTGACCAAAAAACTCATCAAACGTTCTATTCTCTTTTGTGATGTAAACGATATGTTTAATAGGGGATTGACCCGGTTTCGCAATCGAGAAGGTTTTGTTGCCTCTTGAAGAGCCGTCCTTCACCACGAACGTGTTATTTTTAACTTGGGTTGTTAACTGAGCTAAACCTGCCGCAGACGGCATTGGAATCGCTTGGAAAGTGCCTAGCTGCACATCACCTATGTAGGTTCCTTGTTTAGGCGCCTTGTATCCAGCACCGCCATTGGGCCCTGCGCCATACCCGCGGCAAGACGTAACGTAAAGCGTCTTTTCGTCTGCTGATAATTTCACCCGCGTCGGCCCCCAACCGGTAGGAATAAATCCAAGTGTTTTTTGGGATGCTACATCGATCACCGCCACCGCATTCAAACCTAAAAGTGTGACATATAATTTTTTCTCATCCTTACTTAAGGTAAGGCCAAAAGGTAAATACCCCCGGCGCTTATCTAATAAGGTAGAAAACTGAATGGGAATATGTGCCTTGATTTTTTTGGTTTTATAATCGATGACCGCAATGTTATCGTTCGTCGCATTGCTCACATAAACAAATTGCGAACCGACAGCGATGGAATTTGGGCTAGAACCACCCACCACTTCCATTTCTTCTACCATCTCACCTAATTGAAAACCAGGTTTATATACTTTAACGGTTTGATTTGTCTGTAAATCAATCTGAAATACACTCATCGCCTCATCTGCCCTCGGATCCCCTAATCCCGGAATTTTTTTACCGTCGATAATTGTACCCTCACGCGATTCTTTCGTATCATTTCCATACGGATGATGCGGAATATACTGCGATTGAATATTCTCTGGCGTCGTTCCCTCCACAATGGGATACGCATACATGCCCACATTTGCCACGAAAGCATATTGATGATCTGGACTTAAAGTTATGCCAAAAGGCAGGCGCCCCGTTCCCGTGCTCGACTTCAGCGTTCCCGTACTCAAATCAATACGCACCATCCGGTAATTCGCCTGATCCAGCACAAACAACTCATTCTTTTCAGTCAAAAGCGCCATATCCGACGCAAAACTGTCATTAAATGTTTTTTCGCCAATTTTTCCATCCAGCGAAATAGTTCTTATTACCTTACCCGTTAAAATATCCACTTGAAGTACATTTCCGGCATCCCCACCACTTAAATAAAAGCTTTGGCTATCAGACGCAAAAACTATCCCTAAGAAAGAACTCTTTCCATACGGAGAAACTTTATCAGATGTCCCAAAATCCGGGAAACGCTTCGAGGTATTGCTCGTCAAATCCACCCGCGTAAACGCCGCATTATGAATCGTGACCGCCCATTTCTTATCCGGACTAATTGATAGGCCAAAAGGATCATCTGTTATACGAATCGTTTTCCCCGCCGGCGTCACATAGCGTCCACTCGGAAGAACCGAATGTCCATTCGTATCAATCTTAGCAAATTCGTTTAATCCCGGAACCTCCAGAATTTGTTGTGCCTGCGCGGAAGTAGTATATAATAGAGTAAAGGCAAAAAGAGTCAGTAGTTTTTTCATGTAAGGAAATGTTTCCACTAAGGTAGATAGGCTTAGCGGGATGTATATTATGGGAGTGATAAATTTTAATCGCGACTGCGTCGTTTAGTCATCGCTGCGCGATTTAGTCGTCACTGTGTGACTTAGTCGACTTCGTCTTAGTCCGAAGGGAATGAGTCCGAAGTCCGGAGGTCATTCACCACTTACCATTTACCATCCACCATTTACCGTCTACTGATTACTGACCACTAGATACTGTCTACTAATTCTCTGAATTATAAATATTTTTACCCACCCTCTTGTTTGTAATATATTTCTTCTTACCTTTGCACTCCCGTTCGACAAACGCAGTTTTTTATTCAGAGAGAGGTTGGCAGAACTTCCCGAATTTATTTAAAACACATAAAATGCATGTCAAACAGGTCTTAAATCGAGGAAAGCTTGATTTTTGTGTT
>CAMDSI010000137.1 GCA_945906915.1 Spirosoma fluviale
TTGTAGGATCAATGAATTTTTTAAAATGAATTACGCCATACTTCTTGAAGTATTCTTTCTGCTCCTCCGTTAGTTGCTCTCCTAACGAGAAGGTTTTGTATTCAAATTTCGCAGATGGTTTTCTCATAAGATGATGGTAATGAATTGGAGATGCAATTTACGGCAATATGAATGAATTATAGTTATTGTTATCGGATTTTCTGATGAATATCAAGTTTTTGGTATTTAAACCAAGGAAAAAATGCTCAACTTTGTAGCTTGAATTTTAGATTCACAAAATGAAAAAAATCCTATTTTTAGTCCTTCTAAGTTTAATTAGCCTTTCGTCTTTTTCACAACAAACGAATAAAAAAGGTTCCTATTATATTACTTGGGGCTATAATCGGTCGACGTATGCAAATTCTGACATTCGTTTTGTAGGACCGGGTTATGATTTTACTTTGCTAAAGGCGCAGGCCTTAGATGCGCCTACACCCTTAAGTGAATTTAAAACTTACGTGGATGCAGGATTGTTATCGATTCCGCAATTTAATTTTCATGCAGGCTATTTTATAAAAGATAATTTATCCATTAGTATCGGATGGGATCACATGAAATATGTGGTGACAGATGGCCAAACAGTAAATGTGAACGGCTTCATCAATGCTCAATCATCTTCTCCCTCTATTGCAGTGGATCCGGCCTATATAGGCACATTTAATCAAACGCCATTAGTGCTAGATCCCGTTAAATTCGTTCACTTGGAACATACAGATGGCTATAATTATGCGTCGATAGAATTAGAACATTATAATCCTGTATATCAGAGCACGAAGGGGCGTTTTGCCATTGACTGGATGCAAGGTGTTGGAATCGGAGCTTTGGTCCCTCGTTCTGACGTACATGTTTTCGGAGTGGGTCAGAATAATTTTTGGAATCTAGCAGGTGGCGGAGCTTCTCTGAAGACAGGCTTGAAGTTTAATTTGTCTAAATTATTATTCTTTGAAACGACCATTAAAACAGGCGCCACTAAATTGTGGGATATTCATACGACAGGTCGTTCGGTTGATCATGCGGAGCAAGCAATCTACTTTGCTGAATTTTATGGAGCACTTGGATTTACTTTAGGAGGCTCTTCTAAATAAATTTTTAGACTAGACCAAAAATTGCTATCTTCGCACATGTTTGTGCGCTTAGCTATCTTTTTATTATTCCCTATTTTCGCCTTTGCTCAGAGTGAAGGTCGGATAGAAACGGATCGTCCTGATCAGACGGAGTGCCCATTTATTGTTAAAAAAGGGTATATACAAGCTGAAATAGGATTTAATCGGGCCACATCCGAAAATTTATTTCCCACCTCCTTAGTAAAATATGGGATAAGTAAGCGTCTTGAATTGCGCTACGTGTCTGTTTTAGCCCAAGAACCTGGAAAGGAAATTCGTTTTCAAACCGAGGCAGTGGGATTCAAATGGGCCTTACTGCAGCCCTCCGGTTGGAAACCCCGAACATCGGTTATAGTTCATTATAATTGGGATCACCAGAACCGTGATTTTTCAGAGAAAAATTTGAGAGGCCACTCCATTGGAGATGTGGTATTTACCATGCAAAATGATTTAAATAAACAATTTGGTGTTGGTTATAATTTGGGAACGGAATTACATTCGAATGGATCTATTGAGGGAATTTATCGAGTGGCCCCAAATATGCTTATTGGTAAAAAGGGGTATGCTTATGTGGAAGTTTTTGGGCGTTTCCCCGCCTCGGAATATGCAGATCATTCCTACGATGCTGGCTTTGCCTACTATCTGAATGAAGATATTAAATTAGATGTGTCAGCAGGACAAAGTTTTACCCGGCCCGAAGATTATTATTTTGCCTTAGGCATA
Source organism: Spirosoma fluviale (assembly GCA_945906915.1). GTDB lineage: Bacteria > Bacteroidota > Bacteroidia > Cytophagales > Spirosomataceae > Aquirufa > Aquirufa fluvialis_D. The sequence goes on from CAMDSI010000137.1 coordinate 1,866, forward strand.
TCTTTTCGATTGCGAATTTTCTGATTATGAGGTCAATGACTGCAGGATTTCTTAAATTGCGGGAATGAGACGGATTATCATCTTCATTTTATTGTTTTCTCTTGCTGCAATTGAGCTAAAGGCCCAGGCAACTTTGCTCATGGGGGAGAAAGCAATGACGCAGGATACTAATTTTTCATTGTCATTTGTGATTAAATCCGCGAATGCAAGTGTCGAAACACCGAACTATAAATTTCCGGAATTACCTGGGCTAAGAAAGTTAGGGGTGTCGAGGTCTAAGGCCACCGACATTCAAAATGGGGAACCAGTTTATTCCTTTACTTATTCTCAATATTATCAGGCCCCCATGCCGGGAACTTTATTAATTCCCCCAGCGGAAGTAATTGTTAATCAACAATCCTTGAAAATGGAAGGCTTTGCTTTAATTATAAGTCCATCGGAACAAAAGGAAGAGGTAGTAGAAGAAAATAAGGCACAAATTGAGGATCTTTTTAAGGGCCAAAACTCCGTTTTTCTTGCCGTTACCTCCACGCAATTCCAACCTTTTGTGGGTCAAGGATTTACCTTGAAATTTTCCTTATTTATCCCCGATGATAATGTAACCCGCTTCAGTTTCGATCGAAATGATGTCCAGATTCCTGCTTTGATTCAGAAAATCAAACCTAAAAATTGTTGGGAGGAGAGTTTTGGTTTGCAAGAAGTGAAAGTGTCTAAGGTCGTGTATAAGAATAAGAAATATACTGAGTACCGCTTTTTTCAATCCACCTTTTTTGCGCTAGATGCAAAGCAAATAGTTATTCCTGCATTGAGTTTAGCCTTATTAAAGAATGCAGAAAAGGTCATCTTTAGCTCTAAACCGTTTGTTATCAGTCCTAAAGAATTACCGAATCATCCATTGAAAGGAAAAGTTCCAGTAGGGGATTTTCGCTTAGAAGAATCCTTGTCTAAAAGTCAGGTTCAAACAGGGGATTCCGTTATATATGTCTCTAGCGTTGTGGGAGATGGGAATAGTATTCTTTGGGATTCGAAATTAATGGAGTCAGATTACTTCCTTAACTTCATTCCTTTAGGGACCCAAAGCTCGGTTTATCCCTACGGCGATAAAATGTTAGGGAATAAAACAGAGAAAATACTAATTATTCCATCTCAACCGGGTAAATTTGCATTGAAATCCTATTTTAATTGGATCTTCTTTAATACGCGAACGGCAACCTACGATACCTTGCGTTCGGAGGCAAATTTAGCGGTAAGTGGTCAGCCATCTGATCGTTTACTTAACACGCAATCAGAGACGATGCTGTTGTATCGGGGAGTAGAAAAACTTCTTTCTGATAAAATGGAAGCGTATCATTGGAAGGACTGGAGATTGATTTTGAATGTTCTGTTAGGATTGATTTTAGTCTGGCTTGTCTTTTTAATGACGAAGGCCAAAAAATAATATTATGGGCAGTATCTACGGTAAAATATTTCAAATTAGCACGTTCGGCGAGTCACATGGCGCTGCTGTGGGTGTCGTGGTAACGGGTTGTCCTGCTGGGGTAAATTTTGATTTGGAATTTATTCAGTCGGAATTAGATCGCCGCAAGCCGGGTCAATCACGTATTACGACGCAACGCAAGGAGGCAGATTCTTTGGAAGTAGTTTCGGGTGTTTTTGAAGGAAAAACAACAGGCACTCCCATTGCGATGTTAGTTTGGAATGGTGACCAACGCTCGAAGGACTATTCGCACATTGCGGATCAATTCCGTCCCTCGCATGCAGATTATACGTACCAGGAAAAATACGGCGTTCGCGATTACCGCGGAGGCGGCCGTAGCTCGGCGAGAGAAACGGTGGCGCGAGTGGCTGCTGGGGCTTTGGCCAAATTAGTATTACAGCAATTAGGCGTCAAAATCACTGCCTACGTCTCTCAAGTAGGAACGTTGAAATTAACGACCCCCGTCGAGCAATTGGATTTAGCAGTAGCCGAAACCAATGCGGTACGTTGCCCAGACGCGAAATTAGCGGCAGAAATGTTTACTTATATCGATGAAATCCGCAAGCAAGGCGACTCCGTAGGCGGAGTAGTATCTGCTTACATTACGGGATGTCCGATCGGTTTAGGCGAACCCGTTTTCGATAAATTACATGCCGAATTAGGCAAAGCGATGTTAAGTATTAACGCGGTCAAGGGCTTTGAATATGGTTCAGGTTTCGACGGCGTTGAATTACGCGGTTCGCAGCACAACGATATTATTGTTAAGGATGAGGCAGGCAAAGTAAGTACTTTGACGAATCATTCGGGAGGAATTCAAGGCGGTATTTCCAATGGAGAGCCTATTTATTTCCGCGTCGGATTCAAGCCAGTAGCTACGATTATGCAGGATCAGGATAGTTTGAATGAATCTGGCGAAAAAATTGTTGTTTCAGGCAAGGGCCGCCACGATCCTTGTGTGGTACCGCGCGCGGTACCTATTGTGGAAGCTATGTCTGCGATTGTCTTATTGGATTTCTATTTGCGTAATCGCTTGACTAAACTATCAGACGTTATATGATTCCAAACGAGGATGAATATTATATGAGCTTAGCGCTGAAACAGGCGGAAAGGGCTTTAGATGAGGAAGAAATTCCGGTAGGTGCGGTGGTGGTTTGCCAAGGAAAGATTGTGGCAAAGGCCTATAATCAAACAGAGATTTTGACGGATGTAACAGCACATGCAGAAATGATCGCGATCACGTCTGCTGCCCAAACCATCGGAGCTAAATATTTAAAAGATTGTACGCTTTACGTGACCTTAGAACCTTGCCTGATGTGCGCAGGGGCTATTTATTGGTCACAACTAGGGCGATTAGTGTATGGTGCTTCGGAAGAGAAGCGCGGTTTTGAACAACTAGGAAAAGGAATTTTACACCCGAAAACAGAGATTGTTAGCGGGGTTTTGGCAAACGAATCTGAACAACTATTACGGGAGTTCTTTTCGATGCGACGCTAATAAAATGGTATATGAAACGCCTCCACCATTCACCATTTACCATTCATCATTTACCATTTATAACACCATTTAAAAACTATATTATGTCATTTACATTAGCCCCATTACCTTATGCAAACAATGCGCTAGAGCCGCATTTCGATGCATTAACCATGGAAATCCACCATGACCGTCACCACAATGCGTATGTGACGAATTTGAACGCAGCTGTGGCTGGAACGGAATTAGAAGGAAAATCTTTGGAAGAATTATTCACTTCTATCTCTAAATTATCTCCTGCGGTTCGTAATAACGGTGGAGGTCACTTTAACCACGATTTGTTCTGGAATATCTTGTCGCCAACTGGCGGTGGTGCTCCAGTAGGAACGTTAGCGAAAGCGATTGATGCGAAATTCGGTTCTTTTGATGCCTTCAAAGAAGAATTCAAAAAAGCGGGTTTAACACGTTTCGGTTCAGGCTGGGCGTGGTTAGTAGCTCAAAAAGACGGTTCAGTTGCGGTTTCTAGCACGCCTAACCAAGACAATCCATTAATGGATGTGGCGGACGTGAAAGGCTTCCCAGTGATCGGATTAGATGTTTGGGAGCACGCGTATTATTTGAAATTCCAAAACAAGCGCCCAGATTATATCGACGCATTTTGGAGTGTGGTTGATTGGAATAAGGCAGAAGCCCGTTACCAAGCAGCGCAGAAATAAATTATTAGGACGGGAGGATGAAAATTCTCCCGTTTTTTTCGGCTTTCTTTTGCAATATTGGAAGCTTTGCGTATTTTTGCAGTCCCAAATGGCGGTTGTAGCTCACTCGGTTAGAGCACTGGTTTGTGGTACCAGGGGTAGTGGGTTCGAATCCCATCATCCGCCCTAAATGCCTCAGTAGAAATACTGGGGCATTTTTTGTTAATTTTCTTTACATTTGTTTAGAAAACAATCGTATGAACCCTGTATTTCT
>CAMDSI010000138.1 GCA_945906915.1 Spirosoma fluviale
GTTTCCCTGGTCCCATCCGGATTAACCCGAATAAATACATACGAGGCTACCGAGTCGGCAGAGTAAGTGGAATCTTGTTGCTTATAAAGCCACTTAAATTCCTCCCAATCCAATGAATTTAAAGACATAGGCTCACAAACGCGATGCTCGGCATCTTGCTCATATAAGCCAAAAAAGAACCAAAAAAGAGGCAAAAGCCCTATTATAATCATTTTTTCAAGGGGATGATGAGCACTTCTCCCCGAAGGGTGATGTCATCTTTCTTGTGATTCGCATCCATAATGGCTTGCTTCGACACGCCGTATTTTTCGGCCACTTTACGCATGATGTCCCCGGGACCTACCGTATGAATCGCCTGAATCTTTACATTTAACTTAGTGGATCCGCTTTTAATTCCGTCTGGATTAACCCCTGGATTCAACGCTTTTAATTGATCAATTTTCAAACCGAATTTTCTAGCCACTGCAGAAAAAGTCTCTCCTTTTTCTACTGTTACAGCATGAGATTTGCCTGAAGGTGTTGCGACTTCCGGCACAACTTCTGCCTCCGCTTCTTTCTTTTGTTCAGCTAATTCTTCCTCCTCAGATTTCCCTAACAATGAATCCTTCGGTACAATTAGCGAATCCGCCGCATCTACAGTTGAATCAATGACCACTTGTGCTGATTCCGCTAAAACATCTTCCTCCGGCTCTACAAACTTCTCTGCCTTGATTAATTCATCTTTATCAGGACTAACAAAGTGCTCAAAACCGATGGCGATTAAGCCCACCAAGGTTAATAAAAGAATGCCCAACGTAATCAGGGGCAATTTGCTATTTTCTTCGTTTTCGCTCATTATTTTGGAAATTTACCTTTTGTTTCTTGACTCATTTCGGCCACCTTATCTTCTAATTCTGCTTTAAAAGCCGTGTATTTATCTGCCAAAGAAGCATCGGAAATGGCTAACATTTGGATGGCTAATAATCCTGCATTTTTGGATGCATTCAAGGCAACTGTGGCTACCGGGACACCATTCGGCATTTGAAGGATCGATAAAACAGAATCCCAACCATCTATGGAATTAGATGATTTAACGGGAACACCGATGACAGGCAATATCGTGGCTGAAGCAATCATACCTGGTAAATGTGCCGCACCACCTGCGCCTGCGATAATTACTTGGATTCCGCGGGACTTAGCTTGCTGAGCATAGTTCATCATTTTCACCGGCGTGCGGTGTGCAGAAACGATGTCCACTTCATAAGCGACACCAAAATCCTTGCAAACTTGAATGGCATCTTGCATGACTCCTAAATCAGAACTGCTGCCCATTATAATTCCTACCATAGCTATCAATTTATGCGATTACGCGTATGCTTTGTTTTACTAATTCTGCTTTTTGCTCAATCTCCTCGCGGGATTCTCCCAGCAAAGTGATGTGCCCCATCTTGCGAAAAGGCTTGGTTATTTTCTTTCCATATAAAAACGGATGAACGCCAGAGATGCCTAAAATAGTATCTAGACCCTCATATTTTGCTGGTCCAGTAAAACCATCGGTTCCTAATAAGTTCAACATTCCGGAGAAACTATGTGCTTTTGTATCCCCTAAAGGTAACCCTACAATCGCTCTAAGGTGCTGTTCGTATTGTGAGGTATCGTTAGCTCGGATAGTTTGATGTCCAGAGTTGTGAGGTCGAGGAGCCACTTCGTTGATGAGAATTTTGCCGTCTTTGGTCAAAAACATCTCTACCGCTAAAACGCCCACTAAGCCCATTTTATCAATTAAACTCACCGCGATATCCTCCGCTTCTTTTTCAATTTCTTTCGATATTGCCGCTGGTGAAATAAGGAATTCGACCAGGTTTTGGACTGGATGAAAAACCATCTCCACTGCTGGGAATGCTTTTATGTCTCCTTGTGGGTTACGTGCCACAATCACCGCTAATTCCTTTTCAAAATCAATGGCCTTCTCTAATAAACCGGGAGCGTCAAATCCTTTAGAACCATCCGCTGCCGTCCCAATGTATTGAACGCCTTTCCCATCGTAGCCTCCTTTACCTAACTTGTTAAAGGCAGGTAAAAAGTCTTCGTTGGCGGCGATTTCTGCCGAAGATTCAATTAATCTAAAATCAGCCGTGGGGAAGCCATGGGTTTGGAAAAAAGTCTTTTGGATGCGCTTATCTTGAATCATTCGAAGCAAATGAGGCTGCGGATATACCTTGATTCCCTCCGCCTCTAATTGCTCTAGCGCTTCGATGTTTACGTGCTCGATTTCGATGCTGATTAGATCGAATTGTTTCCCAAAATTGTACACCGTTTCATAATCCTGGAACGACCCTTGCGTAAACTGGGTTGTCAAGGTGTGACAAGAGGCTTCTGGATCTGGATCAAGGCAGGCAATCTGCAAATCTAAGTCGATAGCAGCCTGCAAAAGCATACGACCTAGCTGGCCGCCGCCTAATAATCCGATTTTGGGAAGTGATTTAGACATAAATTCGAATTCAATGGGTAAAATTACGGCTTTTGTTTTACCTTTGGAAATTATTTAGACATCGAGAAAAAATATTCTTGCTGAATACGTATTAAGACTCATGACAAAAAGAAATACCACAATTATCGCTTTCATCTTACTTGCTATCGCAAGTCGTTTATTGATATTAGCAGGTCCAGGTTGGGCAAACTTCTCTCCAATGGCTTCTATGGCCCTTTTTGTGGGCGCCTATCTACACAATCGCAAACAAGCGGTGGCGTGGACGCTACTAGCGGTTTGGGGATCGAATTTGATTTTGAATAATACCTTATATGATGGTTTTTTCCCAGGATTCTCTCTAGGAATTGATGCAGTTCACATGGGATTATTTGCAATTATCTCTTTATTGGGCCGAAATACCACAGCAAGCGCCTCTCGTTTCATCGGAACGAATATCGCAGCAGCTATGGGCTTTTTCTTAGTTTCTAATTTCGCCGTTTGGGCAGGATCTGAAATTGCCTACACGAAAGATATAGCTGGATTATTGAATTGCTACGCAGCAGGTATTCCATTCTTAAAGAATACCATCGCTAGTCAATTCTTGTTCTCTGGATTGTTCTTCGGAGCTTTTGAAGTATTGAAAAAACAAGTGCCGGCATTGCGCTAATCACTTAGGCAAATAAAAAAGGGTCGACTTGCAACTGCGAGCCGACCCTTTTTATTTATACGAATCTCTTAGTTCTTATAGACCTTCCCGTCTTTCATGACAAAGTTTACCTTGGTCATTAATTTCACGTCAGCCACTGGGTCTCCTGGCACAGCAATAATGTCCGCTGCCTTACCGACCTCGATGGATCCGATCAGATCACTTTGGCCTAATAAATCTGCTGCAGTAACTGTTGCCGAATGAATCGCTTCTAAAACAGGCATTCCAGCTTCATTCATCAGCACAAACTCTAACGCATTCTTTCCATGGCCAAATACACCAGCATCCGTACCAAACGCAATCTTCACCCCAGCTTTGTAGGCTTTAGCAAAGGTTCCTTGAATAACCGGTCCAATGGCAGCTGCTTTCTTAGCGATCATTTCCGGGTAGTAGTTAGGAATCTTAGATGAATCTGCTGTGGAACGCCCGGCGATAACCGTAGGCACATAAAAAGTCCCCATCTTTTTCATTAATTCCATCACCTCTTCGTCCATAAACGTTCCGTGTTCGATCGAGGTAACGCCACCTAAAACGGCACGCTTCATACCTTCTTTTCCGTGGGCGTGAGCGGCTACTTTGAAACCGTAATCTTTAGCTGTTTGAACAATGGTGCGTATTTCTTCGTCTGTAAATTGAGCCCCTGAACCATCTTTAGCATAACTTAATACACCGCCAGTGGCCGTAATTTTAATTAAATCAGAGCCTTCTTTGTAGCGCTGACGCACCGCTTTAGCCGCGTCCGCAACACCATTCACCACTCCATCCTCGGGACCTAAATCTTTCTTAAATGCTTCATTAATACCGTTCGTATCATCCGCGTGACCACCCGTTGTACCGATCGTAACTCCCGCCGTATAAATACGTGGGCCTTCTACCAAACCTTTATTAATCGCATTGCGAAGGCTAATCACCACGTGGGTGCCTCCTAAATCGCGCACCGTCGTGAAACCGGCCATCAGATTACGTTTCGCATAGACCAAAGCTTGGTAGGCCACATCCCCTGGATTCTTCGTGAAAGGATCTAAATAGGCTCCTGGATTTGTTTCTGATTCAAGATGCACATGCGAGTCGATCAAACCCGGCATCACCGTTCTATCTTTTAAATTAATGACTACATCGCCTTTTGCTGGGCTTAAAAAGCCATCCGAAACCGCGACAATTTTACGTCCTTCCACTACAATCGAACGATTTTTTAGTACCGTCTGTGTTTTCACGTCGATCAGAGATCCACAATGCAGAATCGTTTTTTGGGCAAAAGTAGCAAAGGCCAACAGGCTAAAACCAAGTGTTACTAATTTTTTCATAGGTTTGATTTTAAAATGAGAGATATATGTTTCCAAAAACTAGGGTAGCTTTTATTCACTACCATAGGATCTAATAAAGTAATTTCTTTTTGCATAGCGACCGGTGCGAATGCCATCGCCATTCGGTGATCGTCGTAGGTTTCGATAGGTTCGATGGTAGAAACAGCCGCAAAATCTCCCTTTAATTCGTACAAGTGATTCGCTTCTTTTTCTGTTAAAGTAGCTCCTAATTTCTTCAATTCATTTTGCAGGGCTATGACACGATCCGTTTCCTTCACCTTCAAGGATTCTAAACCTGTTAGAGTTAAGGAAATGTTTTTTACCGCGGCAATCACACAAATGGTTTGAGCTAAATCCGGGCAATCGGTAAAGTCCCAGGCGAGGGATGTCTGCGCTGGGATTTTGGTCAATAAATAACCACGACCCGTATAGGTGCTTTTAACCCCCAAAGGTTCCAACATCGCCTTGATCGCCGAATCCCCTTGCAAGGAATCTTCCTTCAAGCCTAGTAATTCCAAGGAACTATCCTCGAAGGGTGACAAAGCCACCATTGAATACCAATAACTGGCTCCAGACCAATCTGATTCGACAGCGAAAGGCTGTAAGGTATAAGTTTGGGATGGAATATCGATGGTTCCATTCGCCCAATCCGCTTGAGCCTGAATACCAAAATGCTTCATCTGAGCCAAGGTCATTTCGATATAAGGTTTCGATCCTAAAGCCCCGGTAATTTGCAATTTCAGACCCTCTGGTAACAAAGGTGCCACCATCAAAATCGCCGAAATAAACTGCGAGCTCACATCCCCGCGGATAGAAATTTCGCGCTTTCCTTGAAAGGCAAAGCCATTCAATTGCAGGGGCGGATAACCTTCGTGGTTCAAATAGCTAATATCTGCACCTAATGAACGCAAAGCATCCACTAGAATTCCAATGGGGCGTTCGCACATGCGCGGTGTCCCAGTCATCTTTTTAGAAGCTCCTGTTATAGCGTAAAAGGCCGTCAAAAATCGCATCGTTGTTCCCGCATCCAATACATCCGCTTCTGACCCATTTTCCGATAGGAGCCGAATCATCGTTTGCGTATCACGAGCCTCCGCCAAATTGGATAAATTCTCAATCGCTCCCTTCGCTAAGGCATTAATGACTAAGGCGCGGTTACTCTCCGACTTAGAGGCAGGCAAAGGAATAATTTCAGAAAAGGACGACGAACGTGGAAATAAAGTAATTTGACTCAAAACAGCTTTGCGATTAACGCAATTTTAAAGTGACTAATGATAAGACCGCTAAGATGATTCCCAC
>CAMDSI010000139.1 GCA_945906915.1 Spirosoma fluviale
ATATCTGACATTTTAATATTATTTTGGGGTTCAAAAACGTTGCAAAGATTAGAATTAAAGTTGAATTTATCAAACAAATTTGATTCTAATTAAGCTGTTCTAGGGTGTTTAGTTTAAAAACAAAGCGATGCTGCCCCTAAAAGGCCTGCGTCGTTCCCTAATAAAGCTTTTTTAATCGTTAATTTTTCTAAATAAGCAGGTGTTAACCAGTAATTTAATTGCTTCTCCATACTAGGAAGAATAAAGTCGTAAGAGGCTGATAATCCGCCACCTATGAATATATTTTTGATATCTAAAATACGAATTAAGGAAGCTAACATATCCCCTAAGAGGGTACCTACTTCGTCCCAAACTGCTAAAGCTAATTCGTCCCCTTCTTCTGCACCCACCACTAAAGCCGTGGTGGAAATAGTTCCATCCGCTGGCAAAGATGTTTTGCCTGTATAGCTTGCGCGCATGGCGGTAGCCAATTGCAATAATTCTTTCTTTCCTACATTGCGTTCCAGCACTTTTCCATCGCGAGACGGTACGTGACCTGGCTCCATGGCATTGCCATCGCCTCCTAAAAATATTTTACGATCGAGAACCGCCGCGCCGCCTACGCCTGTTCCTAAGGTTATAAAGACAAAGTCTTCTGGCATAGTAGTTTTCTCAGGAGAGAAATAGAATTCTCCTAAGGCCGCTGCGTTCGCATCATTTTCCATGAAGAAGGTATGTTCTGGAAAACGTTTTTCTAACATGTCGATCATGGGGGAACCGTCAATTTCAGGAATAGCCGTGATCTCCACCAAGGTTCGGCGATCTTTGGTCAAAATACCAGGTAGGCCGATTCCGATTTTCCTCACATGCTTGTGTTGATACAATTGCAAGGCAATGGCATCAGCCAAACGATCTAAAAAGTGGTTTGATTCTCTCCAGGTAGCGGTATCGTAACTTTGAAAATTGTTGATTTGACCTGTGTCTGCATGGACAATACCCATTTTTACCCCTGTTCCACCTACATCGATTCCTAAGTATTCTGTTGCTACCATTATTTTGATTTATTGAATTACGAAATTGTCGATTTTTGACGTGAATTTCAAATCAAAAGGCGCTCATTTGTAAATTTGCTCGATTTTTTCAAGTATTTGCGTGACTGCAGGACAGATTAACGCATTTTTTGAGGTCAAACCCAAAATCCCCATGATGTTCTTTCGATCGGTGTGTGGGTATTCTCGGCAGGCTTTGGGGCGGTGATCATAGATACCACATTTATTATCTGTAAGATCTAAAAAGGGACAAGGAGCCGCAGGATATACCCAATCTCCATCGGAATCTTGCACTAAATAGGCATCCAAGAAGGCAGAGGTCTTCATTTTAAATAAATGGGAAACCCGTTGGATATCCGTGTCATTCCACATGGGACTCGTGGTGCGACAGCAATTTCCGCAGGTCAGGCAATCCGTTTTTGCAAAAACCTCCTGGTGAGCTTGGAAAAATTGTGCGTCTAGATTCTTAGGCTTTCTGGCAACCAGGCGCTGTATGAATTTACGGAAAGAGGGGTCTTTTTTCTCCTTAGGCATGGAAGCAAGAGCGGCAACGCGCTTCATAGGATTCAGTTTCACCTAATAAAACGGTTTGTTGTTGATCGGCCTTGCGGTAGGAATAGTGGGCAGCTGCTCCACAATTCACGCAAACGGCATGTACTTTCGTGACGAACTCAGCAATAGCCATTAATCCGGGCATGGGCCCAAAAGGAATACCCTTAAAGTCCATATCCAAGCCAGCGACAATGATTCGTTTACCTTGATTCGCTAAGGTATTACAAACCTCCACGATGTTTTTGTCGAAGAATTGCACTTCATCTAATCCGATCACATCGCAGTCGCCAGCTAATAGCAGGATTTCGCCTGAATTATTGACGGGAGTAGAACGGATCGAGTTTTGGTTATGGGAAACAATATCTTCGTCGTGGTAACGCGTGTCGGTAATCGGTTTAAAGATTTCGACGCGCATTTGAGCGATCTTTGCGCGCTTGAGGCGGCGAATTAATTCCTCTGTTTTACCCGAAAACATGGAGCCGCAAATAACCTCAATCCAGCCTGCTGGCGGATTGCGTTCGTTGGATTTTTTTTGATTGGGTTCTAAAAACAAGGGCGTAAAAAGCCCCTGATTTTGCATTCAGGGGCTGTATTAAATGAGTGTTATTTGGAAGTGAATGTGGCCGAGAAATATTCGCGGTTCATTCGGGCAATGTTCTCAATCGAGATACCTTTAGGGCATTCAGCCTCGCAAGCACCCGTATTAGAACAAGCACCAAATCCTTCTTCGTCCATCTGAGCGACCATCGCTTGAGCGCGAGTGGCTGCCTCGATTTGGCCTTGTGGAAGGAGGGCAAGTTGAGAAACTTTGGCAGACGTAAACAACATCGCCGACGCATTCTTACAAGCCGCTACGCAAGCACCACAACCGATACAAGCCGCTGCTGCGAAAGCCTCGTCCGCATCGTCTTTATTAATCGGGATGTTGTTCGCATCCTTCGCATTACCTGTGTTCACTGAAACGAAACCTCCAGCCGCAATAATACGGTCAAAAGAAGAACGGTTCACCACTAAGTCCTTAATCACCGGGAATGCACTCGCTCTCCAAGGCTCCACTGTAATAGTTTCGCCATCTTTAAAGGAACGCATGTGTAATTGACAAGTCGTCACACCGCGGTTAGGCCCGTGAGGACGACCGTTAATGTACATCGAGCACATTCCGCAAATACCTTCACGGCAATCGTGGTCAAATGCGACAGGATCATCTCCTTCTTCTATCAAACGGTTATTTAACACGTCAATCATTTCCAAAAATGACATATCGGTGGAGATGCCGCTTACCTGGTAGGTTTCGAATTTACCAGCTACGCTTGCATTTTTTTGTCTCCAAATTTTGAGTGTCAGGTTTAAATGTCCTTCCATTGTATCGAATTATTTATAAGATCTTTGAGCAATTTTGATGTTTTCGTATTTCAATTCTTCTTTATGAAGCTTGAATTTCGATTGTTTTTCGTATTCCCAAGCCGCTACATAGGCGTACTTTTCGTCATCACGAAGGGCTTCCCCATCTTCTGTTTGGAATTCAGTACGGAAGTGACCTCCACAACTTTCGTCGCGATCCAAGGCATCAATACACATTAATTCCCCTAATTCTAAGAAGTCAGCCACACGGCCCGCTTTCTCTAATTCAGGATTTAGGTTATCAATTTCACCTGGAATCTTCACATCTGACCAGAACTCCTTTTGCAATGCCTGAATCTCCTTAATCGAAGCTTTCAAACCTTCTGCGCTACGAGCCATACCACACTCATCCCACATTATTTTACCTAAACGCTTGTGGAAGTAATCGACCGGCTTATTGCCTTTAATGTTCATCAAAGTCTCTAAACGATCGCGCACCGCTTTTTCTGCTGCTTCAAAATCTGGGGTATCTGTCGACATCGCCGGTGTGCGAATCTCGGCTGCTAAATAAGCTCCGATTGTGTATGGAATAACGAAATAACCATCCGCTAAACCTTGCATCAAGGCTGAAGCTCCTAAACGGTTAGCGCCGTGATCAGAGAAGTTAGCCTCTCCTAGAGCGTATAAACCTGGAACCGTGGTCATTAAATTATAATCTACCCAAAGTCCACCCATCGTATAGTGAACCGCCGGATAAATACGCATAGGCACCTGATAAGGATCTTCTCCCGTAATTTGCTTGTACATATCAAACAAGTTACCGTATTTCTCTTTCACCACTGCTTTGCCCATCGCTTGAATCTCTTCATCGGATGGATTGTGCATATTATGCTTGTTCGCTTCTCCTTGACCGTAACGAATAATCGCCGCAGCATAGTCTAAGTAAACAGCCATTTTAGAAGTTCCTACACCAAAACCTGCATCACAACGTTCTTTCGCCGCACGAGACGCAATGTCACGTGGTACTAAGTTACCGAACGCAGGATAACGACGCTCTAGGTAATAGTCTCTTTCGTCTTCTGGAATCTCGTTCGCCTTACGTGTATCGTTTTCCTTTTTAGGAACCCAAATACGACCGTCATTACGAAGGGACTCAGACATTAAGGTTAATTTCGACTGGTGATCGCCCGAAACCGGGATACAAGTCGGGTGAATCTGCGTATAGCAAGGATTCGCGAAGAAAGCACCTTTTTTGTGTGCTTTCCAAGCCGCTGTTACGTTCGATCCCATCGCGTTCGTAGACAAGTAGAAGACGTTTCCGTAACCACCCGTACATAATAAAACAGCATGTCCGAAGTGACGCTCTAAAGCCCCTGTTACAGAGTCACGAGCAATAATACCACGCGCTTTTCCGTCGATCGTAACGACATCTAGCATTTCGTGGCGTGTATACATTTTCACATTACCCATTCCTATTTGACGTTGCAAAGAAGAATAAGCACCTAGCAATAATTGCTGACCCGTTTGACCGGCTGCGTAGAAAGTACGCTGTACTTGCGTTCCACCGAATGAACGGTTAGAAAGCAATCCGCCGTATTCACGAGCGAAAGGAACTCCTTGCGCCACACATTGGTCAATGATATTTCCTGATACCTCTGCAAGACGGTGAACGTTCGCTTCACGAGAACGGTAGTCACCGCCTTTAATGGTATCGTAGAATAAACGGTAAATGGAGTCACCGTCGTTTTGGTAGTTCTTTGCTGCATTGATACCTCCTTGTGCGGCAATCGAGTGCGCACGACGTGGAGAATCTTGGAAACAGAATACTTTTACTTTATATCCTAATTCAGCTAGCGAAGCAGCCGCAGAGGCACCAGCTAGGCCGGAACCTACCACGATGATTTCTAAGCTACGTTTGTTGGAGGGATTTACCAACGGAACACTGGATTTGAACGAAGTCCACTTGTCGGCTAAAGTACCTCCAGGGATTTTTGCATCTAATTTTGTCATATCAATCGTATCGCTGAAATATTAATGAATCAAATGGAAATGAAAGGCTATTGGCATCGCAGCAAACACGGCTGGAATAACAATAGAGAAGATAGCTCCTACTAATTTAATGCCCGGAGTATATTTCGGGTGATTCCAACCCATCGACTGGAATGCGCTTTGGAATCCATGCAATAAATGGTAACCTAAGGAAATACATCCTAAAACATAAACCACTACAACTACTGGATTCATGAAAACGTCTTGCATTTCTGCGTATAAGGTATGGTCTTCTAAGCCTTCTGTTAAGCGAGAGAAGTACCAAAAATGCTTCAAGTGAAGGATTAAGAACAATAACAATAAGGTACCTAAAAGACCCATTGAGCGAGAATACCACTTACTATTAGCCGCACCGTCTACTTTAGCATAAGCTACCGGGCGTTTTGATTTATTTTCAAACCAAAGACGTAGGCCATCAAAAATGTGTAATAACAAGCCGCCAAACAAGACAATCTCCATGGCTCGGATGATCGGGTTCGTTCCCATGAACTCTGCGCCTTCATTAAAGGCTGCTCCACCGTCATTTAAGAATATTAATGCATTTAAGCTGCAATGAACTAACAGGAAGCTGATTAAAAAGAGGCCCGTTATGGCCATCAGGAGCTTTTTCCCGAGTGATGAATTAAGTGATTTTGCTAACCAAGCCATAAATAAATGTATTTGTTAAAAGGAAAGAAAAATTAACGAACGGGTTCGATAAAATTTAACTATCAAAACTACAATCGAAATGCCGCTCTATCAAATTTAAAACGTAAAAAATCC
>CAMDSI010000140.1 GCA_945906915.1 Spirosoma fluviale
TCTTCCTTAAAGGATGTCACCACTACCTCACAAGAATAAGGAATCTCCTTCTTGTAATTCAAGAAAATCTTCTCTCTAACAATCTCAGAGGCAAAGAATTTTTCTGGTTTATCCGTCAGTTCGTCCTTATCAAAAAAGGGCGGATGAACTGGCAAATGTTCCATGAGGTGACTAAAGATTTGGTCCAAATGAACCGATTCTAAAGCCGATATAGGGATAATCGGACGACCAGGGAAAATCCCCTGCCAATACGCGACTTTCTCCTCTAATTTCTCTATGGTCACTAAATCGATCTTGTTTAATAAAACAAGAATAGGTGTTTCTGTGAAATCTTTCCAATTGGTCAAAAAGTCCAAATCTTCAAATTCATCAAAAACATCCGTCACATACAACACGACATCCGCATCCTCTATGGAGCTTTTAACGAAAGACATCATGGATTTATGCAATTCGTACTTAGGTAATAAAACCCCAGGCGTATCTGAGTAAACGATCTGGTATTCAGTACCCTTATGTTCTCCATTCAGCATCCCCAAAATTCGGTGACGCGTAGTTTGCGCCTTCGAGCTCACAATCGAAAGCCTTTCCCCCACTAAAGCATTCATCAGCGTGCTCTTTCCTACATTGGGTTTCCCAATAATACTAATAAAGCCTGCCTTGTGTTCCGGGGTCATAGAAATGTAAATAAAAGCTGCCTTAACTGAGAAAGACAAGAATAATATCTACAAAGATACTTGTTTTTTCTGAAAGAAACGTGCATCTTTGCACTCCCAATTATATCGCGGGGTGGAGCAGTTGGTAGCTCGTTGGGCTCATAACCCAAAGGTCGTCAGTTCGAGTCTGGCCCCCGCTACATTGAAAAGAGGTCTTGCAAAAGATCTCTTTTTTTATGCCCCCAAATCATCCCAAGACTTGACCGCTAAATAAATACAAGACCGCTTAATAATTCTTTTTACCAAATATCTTCTCAAATAGCTTAGGTTTGTTTGTAATCTGACCAAAGAATGAGAAAAACCTTGAAAATTCCCGGAATAGATCAATGCCCAGTGGAGGACATTGTCAGCATTGAAGGAAAAGGTAATTATACCACGATCTTTTTAAAGAATGGTCAAACCATTCTGATGGCTAAGACGCTTAAGAAATTTGAATCTCAACTGCGATTAGGCACTTTCCTTCGCATTCACAAGTCTTATTTAGTCAACAAGCTAAATGTGATAGGGCATGACTTAATCGATACCAAGACGGTCAAAACAAGCTTAAATCAATCGCTTCCCGTATCTCGTAGAAAACTAGATCTCGTCAGGGGGCAATTAAGCTAAAACATAATAACATAAAAAAAGGGCCTCGATTTTCATCGAGGCCCTTTTCATTTATTTACTAAAGCTTAGTTCCCTTGAGGAGACATTAAGCTAAAGAATTGATCTAATTTAGGCGTTACGATAATCTCCGTGCGGCGATTTTCTTTACGTCCCTTAGCTGTTTTATTAGCTGATGCAGGCTCAAATTCTCCGCGTCCACCCGCTGTTAAACGCTCTGGATCCACATCAAATTTCGTTTGTAATACACGAACCACGGAAGTAGCACGCTTAGCCGACAAATCCCAGTTATCTTGGATACAATCCGTAGAAATAGGCTGAGAATCTGTGTGCCCTTCTACTAATACGTCTAACTCTTTGTGGTCATTCAATACTTTCGCCACCTTCGCTAGAACAGCTATTGCTTTCGCATTTACCACTGAGCTACCTGAAGCAAACATTAAGTTATCAGAGATAGAGATATAAACCACCCCTTTCTTCACTTCTACCGTTACATCTTCATCATTCACATCCGCTAAAGAACGCTTCAAGTTCATCACTAAAGATAAATTCATTGAGTCTTTACGTTGAATAGACGAGTTCAAATCCTTGATGTATTTTCCTTGCTCATTTAAGGCATCTAATGACTTACGGATACTTTCAGCACCTGATTTATTGATAACAGAAAGATCAGATAAACGATCTAATAAGTTCGTATTAGTCTTTTTGAAGTAATCCAATTGCTCTTGTAAAGTTTTCAATTGGCCATTTTTTGCTTCTAAATCCGAATCTCTCTTCTTTAATTCACCTTGAAGGCTAGCTGTTAAAGATTGACAATCCGATAAGTCTGCTTTTGATTTAGACAAAGCTGAACTACTAGATGCTTGTAATTGAGTTAATTGTGATTCCAAATCCGCTAATTTCTTCTTTCCTACACAGGAAGTAAATAAGAAAGGCATTAACGCGAATACCAAAATTAATTTTTTCATAACGCTTATGTTTTTATTTATCTGACAAAAATAAGGATCTACTTGAATACTTGTATCCCGAAATACGTTTTTTCTAGATAGTTTTTAATATTTCTCCGGCATCCACCTCCATAACTTGATTAACTGATGCCATAACTTCGAAAAAAGTCTTCATTTTTTCTGGCTCTACGCGATCATATATTAACTTATTAAAGGCGATAACACCCTTACGAGCCTGATCCCGCTTCTTCTTTCCTATCTCGGTTAAAAAAATCTTTACCACCCGCTTGTCTTCATAATTCGCAGAACGCTCAATCCACTTCTTGTCCTCTAAGGTCTTCAACATTCGGGTCAAAGAACGCGCCTCTAATCCCAGCGCTGGAGCAATTTTAGTCGCAGGGGTGCCATTTTTATCTATATGCAACAACACATAGCCAATGGCCATGGTCATGTCAAACTGCGCTGCATAGGTGTTATACATGCGACTGATGGCATACCATCCTGTCTTAATATGGAAATCAATCGTATCTTCTGCTTTCATGTGAATCCTATTTGTATGCCTACCTACCTTTGGGCAAAAATGGACTAAAAAAAAATAGGATGCAAGCATCCTATTTTCAAATTCCTATAAAAGCAATCGATTATTGTACTCGATTACCCTTCATTCTTTTAGAATTTACTTTCAATCCATTCAGTGAAGATTTCATGATCATCAAACGAACGCGAGGTGTTTTAGTCACTGACTTAGTCAAACCTTCGTATTTCTCATTGTAAACCAGGTATTTACTACCTTCAAAATTTAAACGAGAAATAGTAGAGTTACCCGTCTCATCCACTAATTGATAAAAATATTCTCCACGTTCTCCTAAAACAGGTGCAAAGATTAAGCTGTTAGATTCTTTAGCCGGATTATCAAAAGAAACCAATAATTTATCTCCGTCTTCCTTTAATAAAGTCCCTGGAGTTTGCTTCTCTAAATTGACGCGATTTATCGACTTCCCATTTTTAAATACTAAAGCTCCTGCTTTCACATTCGCATCTGTCGAATTCATCTCTCTCTCTAAAATCAAGCCATTATCATTATAGAACTGGATCTTTTGAAGCGGAATATTGCTTTCCTTTACGGTGGCTAAAATTGACCCTGTTAAGAAGGCCTTTTCCGAGCATGAGCTCAATAAGACCGTTGCAAATAATAAGATGGCAAGTTTTTTCATGAGAATGTTAGTTAACGCCTTCGGCTAAAACAAGTACTCGATTATTCAAAACTTCAACAACTCCTCCTTCGATTTGAAAGACCGTTTTATCCGCTGATAATTCTCCTTTAGCTAAAGTAGAAACAATCGCTGCGTGGCCATTTAAAATTTGGAAGGAACCATTAACGCCAGGCAAAGTCACAACAGATGCTTCTGCTGAAAATACTTTACGATCCGGTGTAATAATTTCTACAAACATAATTTTATTTATTTAGCAGCTTCAGCTAATAATTTTTCTCCTTTCACTACCGCATCCTCAATGGTTCCCACTAAGTTGAAAGCAGCTTCTGGTAAATTGTCATAACCTCCGTCGATGATTCCGTTGAAACCTTTGATCGTATCGTTAATGTCAACAAGAACGCCTTTTAAGCCGGTAAATTGTTCTGCCACGAAGAAAGGTTGTGACAAGAAACGCTGAACACGACGAGCGCGAGAAACGACTAATTTATCTTCTTCTGATAATTCATCCAAACCTAAGATCGCGATGATATCTTGTAATTCCTTGTAACGTTGTAAAATTTCTTTCACCCGTTGAGCTGTATTGTAGTGAGCATCTCCTAAAACTTCAGCAGATAAAATACGGGAGGAGGAATCTAATGGATCCACCGCAGGGTAGATACCTAATTCTGCAATCTTACGTGATAATACGGTTGTTGCATCTAAGTGGGCAAACGTAGTTGCCGGAGCTGGATCCGTTAAGTCATCGGCAGGTACGTAAACCGCTTGTACCGATGTAATGGAACCACGCTTCGTCGAAGTGATACGCTCTTGCATCGCACCCATTTCTGTTGCTAGGGTTGGTTGGTAACCTACCGCAGATGGCATACGACCTAATAGGGCAGATACCTCAGAACCCGCTTGTGTAAAACGGAAGATGTTATCGATAAAGAATAGGATATCACGACCTTGACCTTCGCCATCCCCATCACGGAAATATTCCGCTACGGTTAATCCTGATAAAGCTACACGTGCACGTGCTCCAGGAGGCTCGTTCATTTGACCGAACACTAAGGTGGCTTGAGACTTCGCAAGTTCTGTTTGATCTACTTTAGATAGATCCCACTCACCCGCTTCCATCGCGTGCTTAAATTCCTCCCCATACTTAATAACGCCTGACTCGATCATCTCACGTAATAAGTCGTTACCCTCACGAGTACGCTCACCTACACCTGCGAATACCGAAAGACCTTCGTATGCTTTAGCAATATTATTAATCAACTCCATGATCAATACGGTTTTACCTACACCGGCACCACCGAACAAACCAATTTTACCTCCTTTAACATAAGGAGCTAATAAGTCAATCACTTTAATTCCTGTGAATAAAACTTCTGTTGTAGTTGCTAATTCATCAAATTTAGGCGCTGCACGGTGAATCGGCAGACCTTTATCAGACTTAGGCTGAGCGATACCATCGATGGCATCCCCTACTACGTTAAACAAACGCCCTTTAATTCCTTCGCCAGTCGGCATCGTCATCGGAGTTCCTTTATCGATTACCTCTTGACCGCGCTGAAGACCTTCCGTTCCTTCCATCGCAATTGTTCTCACGCGATCCTCTCCTAAGTGCTGTTGCACCTCAAGGACAAGCGTTTGACCATTTGATTTCGTTACTGAAAGAGCATTCAAGATCGCTGGTAAATGTGATCCTTCACCTTCGAAGCTCACATCGACAACGGGTCCAATTACTTGCGTAACTTTTCCTTTATTAACTGCGTTTACCATTTGAATTTTAATTTGTTAGCTAAAAAACTAAATTTTAAGTTGTTTACGAATGCGTATAACATTCGGACTGCAAAATTAGCCTCTAAATTCGAATTTACCAAAACTGAAATTAGTATTTTTCAACTATTTTTTGCCAAAATCAGGCAATTTCTTTGAATGAATCGTAGTTTGTGTGAAATTTAGGAATTCATTTTTGGACCAAAATATGAGCTGGACTCTCCCCTCTTTTTCGAAAAGTATATATTATGCTAGTTTAACCCTGCTTTTAGCGGCCATCGCATTATGGATTCAAGGAGGTTCGGAAATTTTTCATTGGGTAGAAGTCTCAGAAATGATGCCCTTTGAAAAAGTGGTGGACTCGCAAGCCGACCAAAATTTACATAGCACGGTCTATTTTATCCGCCAAAACTTCCAGATTCAATCTGCCTCCTTGGATGCAACGCCGGAAATTATCGGTTTTATATTCGCGATCATCGGGGT
>CAMDSI010000141.1 GCA_945906915.1 Spirosoma fluviale
AGTTTTGGTTATGGAGCTGGTCAGAATGCGTGGTTAGAGAATAGTAGTGGTTACAGAGGTACTAAGAATACGGCGATAGGATTTGGGTCTAGTTATTTTACGAATGTGGGTAAGGAGAATACTTCATTAGGCTATTATAGTTTATATAACAATCAATCTGGTTCGGGTTCTGTGGCCTTGGGATATCAATCGATGATGAATTATTCTAATGATTTTTCAGCTACCCCAATGCTTACTTATAACACGGCGGTCAGGTAGCTTGGACAGCAGCCTCAGATGCGCGAATTAAAAAGAATATTCGGAACTCAAAATATGGATTGGAGACTGTACTGCAATTAAGACCTGTTGAATATAATTTAATAAGTAATGATTTAAGGCAAGTTGGTTTTATCGCACAAGAAGTTCAAAAATTAGTGCCTGAAGTAGTGACAGGTATAGAGGGGGATATTAGTAAAGGCGAAGTTCTTGGAATTACTTATTCTAACTTAGTCCCTGTTCTAGCAAAGGCTGTTCAAGAATTAAATGCCTTGAACACCCAAACGCAGGTTGACGTTAATGCTAAATTGAGTTATGCAACGCCAGCGAATTTGATACTTGGAAATCAGTCGGTGAAGGAGGTGATTACATCTGCAAATGTAACAGTCGGAGATATTTTAACGGTGAGGCACCTGAGGGGTAGTTCATTAACCCCAGTGATTGAAACGGCACCTGGTTCAGGGAAAGAATCCGTGTTGAGAATAATAGGTACGGATATTAGCGGCGTCATTGAGGTGAGAATAGGAGAAATGCCTACGCCAAGTGCTATTTTGGCAAATATCATTTACAGTATCCCGTATAGCACGCCCCCGGTGGTAATTATTACGCCTGGGAATGCTAATACAGCCAGCCTAATGGGATCATCGTCCGTTTTTGTAGGTAATAATGCAACGAGTAATTTCACAATAAATTCCAATGCAACTCCTTTAACGAGCAACACGGCATATAAATGGTATTATCAAGTTATTCAATAACTATTTCGAACCAATCAACAACCCTAATCCTACCAGATACAGCAGCAACATAATGTTGAGCATTCTGTGCGTTTCAGGCGAGGCGTTTTTGAATTCTTTCCAAATAAATATCCCCCAGACCGCCGCTACCACGGTCGCCCCTTGGCCTAAACCATAGGAAACTGCAGCCCCAGCTTTTTCGGAGGCAATAATTGAAAGCGCCATTCCCACGAACCAGATGGCGCCGCCTAAAATTCCCACTAAGTGGTCTTTTACAGAGCCCACTAAATAGTGTGCTAAATTCAAGGGTGCGCCGGAGAATGGCTTTTTCATTTGGAACGTATTAAAGACCAAAGAACTCGCGAAAACACCTACCGCGAAAACAACCAGCGCAGTATAAGGGGTTAATTTCCCTACTTCTGGTGTGGCGAAATTCACGGCCATCGAGGCTGCCACGTATTTGTAGAAAAGACCCATCAAGCAACCAGCAAGTACGGAAAGGACTAAACCTTTGTTAGAAGCAGAGGAGGAGGAGATGGATTTATACGCTCTCGCATTTAAAATAATGGCGATCGCGATCAACGCAACCCCGCCAAAAATCAACAACGGATTTCCCTGCGGAGCCGCTAAGTAATTCACTACCACACCTAAGACTAAAGCGATTCCAATGCCCACCGGGAAGGCCACGGACATCCCAGCGATGCCGATGGCAGCGACTAATAAAATATTCGCGGCATTAAATAATACCCCACCGATGAAGGCGGATTGCAGATTTTCGCTGCTCGCTTGTCCATAGTCCGCTAAGAATCCACGTCCTTGTGTTCCGCTGGAACCCAGCGTAAAGGCTAGAATTAAGGAGGCTAAAACGATCCCGATGGCATAATCCCAATAGAATAATTCGAAGCGCCAGCTGGAGGAAGTTAGCTTCTGGGTGTTAGCCCAAGAGCCCCAGCACAGCATCGTCACAATGCACAATAAAACGGCAGATGAATAGGTTTCGATTATGAACATAGTGCTTATTTTAGGTTTCCTAAACGGTAATATTTGTCATTCGTAGCGATAAAAGGCTTTTCGGCATAGACGATCGCATCGAATAATTTGCAGTCATAGCCCGTGACTTTATTCAATACTTTCAGCTTCACGTGGTGTTTTCCTGTCGCTAATTTATACTTCCAGCTAATCTCGTGACGTCTGGTGGTGAAGGCCACAGGCAATTTTACTTTCTCCAAAAGCTTGCCGTCTAAGTACACCTCTAAGTCAAAAGTGCCTGGATCTAAAGAGGCCCATTTCGCAGTTTCGCCACGAACCACGAATCCATTTCCTTCGAAATCGAAGTCATATTCGTCGGTCAAATTTTTCGCGATGTTGATCTTCTCAGTCGGGAAGGAATGGTCGAAGCTTTGCTCGAACGCCACCGCTTTAGGGGCAGAATAGGGAATGCTGACAGCATTTTCAGAAACGCTTCCGCCGTTGTTTTTAATGTTTTGCAAAGCGTGTTTGAAACCGATTTCATATACGTCGTTTAGCGAAGTAGACGTGTATTTGAAGTCGATGTCCTCCGCCTCTTGTAAGCCTAATTTCCAGTAAGCTGGTATTTTATCATAGCCGATCATGGCTCCCAAAATCCCTCCCGCAGACGATGGGTTGCAGTCCGCATCTTGTCCACAGCGCGTGGAGATTTCTAGGGTTTTGGTGAAATCCCCATTCCCGTATAATAGTCCCATTACGACATAGGCCGAATTCACGGTCGCATCGATGTTGAAGGGAGCGAAAACGCCGTCCGGACAACCGATGTCATTCGCCCACTTGTTTTGGACTTCTAGCCAGGTTTTCGTCCAGTCGTTCGGGTATTGTTTGTGCCATTTGATGACGTCAGCGATACATTTATAGTATTGGCTGTTCGCTGGAATGGTTTTCAAAGCCTCGGAAACCACCTTGTTAATGTCGTTATTGATAAATGCCAAAGTATAGCAAGCCCCTAAATACACCCCGCCATAATAACCATCGCCATAGTTCATGATGTGCCCGATTTTATCGGAGATCTTAGACGCCGCATTCGGCATACCTGGTGACATTAACCCCGCAAAATCACATTCGATTTGGTAATCAATACAATCCGCATGTGGATTATTTTCCCAGTATCCAGATGCTGGGGGCATCATTCCGTTCAAGATATTGTAACGTCCGGCCTGATTCGCATGCCAAAGCGCATAGCCCGCATTCGCATACGCCTTCGCGTGCGATTCGATAGGGGCATTCAAACCTTCCTTCTCAAAAACCTCCACAAAAGTCAAATCCATGTACAAATCATCGTACAATCCGGGATTATTGATCATCGTATTTTTTAGATAGCCATCGTACCACGGAATCGGGTGGTAGGAATTAATCATCGTCCCGTTATAGCGAAACTCGACAGGACCGCCAAAAGTCACACCGATCGTTTGGCCAGCCCAGCCGCCTTTAATTTTATCTTTAAGAACCGCCTTGCTCATCGAAATATTTTGCGCTTGAGCGGCTAATGTGATGAAACAGAAGAAGAGTAGTTTTTTCATGGTTGTAGGTTTTGATACACGTATTGGTGCATCAGTTTTTGAATGAATTCTGTGTGCTTAATACTTGTGCCTATCGTGGCATTGGCAGGCTTCGATGAATCTAGTCTTGTAAAACCTTGGTCGTCTACATAAACATGGACTTTCTCCGTTGTAAACAACTCTGGATTGGTTTCCATTCCGATGGCTACCGGGTCAAAAAGGGTAGGGGTTTCCTGCCCCCACAAGACGTATAATCCTTGCATCGCACTCGTCAATGGCGATTGACGCATCAGTAATTTAAGTCGATTTTCTGCAGACAATTTCACCATCGCCGTCACATCCAGTCCGGCATAAATGATATTCGCACCGGATTGAACGAAAGACTTTGCCGCAGGAATATCACACAACACATTCCATTCGGAATTAATTTTCGTGCTGCCATCATAGCCTATTTTGAAGGAACCAAACATCGCATAGATCGCTTTGGCCTTTTGCAATTCAGCGCCTAAAGGGGCTAAATTCGTCACAGGTCCCACGGAGAAAATGATGACTTCGCCGGGATATTTTTTCAGTTGTGACCGAATGAAATCGGTGGCACCTTGTGGCTTTTTTGTCAAAGGAGAACCCTTCGCCCAATAAAACTGATCCGCATACCAATTCGCTCGACCAGAACTCGACGATGTATTTTTACCTACATAAACAGGGATCTGAGTTTCTCCAGTCACCGCCAGAAATTTCTGCGCTAAGATGGCCCGATCATCGGTACGGCCGTAGCAGGTGGTGATTCCCAAAATCTCGTAGCGATCTTGCAATGTTAACAAATAACCCAAGGCATACGCATCATCAATATCATCGCCTAAGTCGCAGTCGAAGATAACTTTCTGGCGGTTTTGGGCGGTAAGCGAAAAACTAATAAGAAAGAATAGGATCAGTTTTTTCATAGTTCTTGTAGTCTAGGCATCGAAGCTTGCGCTCCTAATCGGGTAACGGAAATAGACGCTGCTTTGCAGGCGAATGTGATTGCCTCTGGCCAGCTCATTCCCTCGGATAAACCCACGACAAGCGCTCCATTAAAGCAATCCCCTGCTGCGGTGGTGTCTTGTGCTACCACTTTCGCTACTGGAATGTGTTGTGTTTCATAAGCCGTTTTATAGAGGGCGCCTTCGGCGCCCAAGGTAATAATGACATGTTGAACGCCTTTATTCAAGAGAATATTCGCTGCTTTTTCGGCAGAAAGTAGATCCGTCACTGCTATCCCTGTGAGAATTTCAGCCTCCGTCTCATTAGGCGTAATGGCGTATAAATGGGGGAATATTTCGGCAGGTAGTTCCGCCGCAGGGGCTGGATTTAAAACGACTTTCAGGCCTTTTTTCGCCGCGAGAGCTGAGGCATACACCACGGTTTCGAGTGGTGTTTCTAATTGAATCAAGACAAAATCCTCCGCCTCGAAAATCTCAGCAGCGTTGTCTATGTCGGCTTTCGAAAGGGCTTTATTCGCCCCTGAAGCCACGGTGATGCAGTTTTCTCCTTTGGCATCTACATTAATCAAGGCAATACCAGAAGGAGCAGAAGGATCTTGTGTGACAAATCGCGTGTGAATTCCCTCGTTCTTAAATTGCTGCATGGCCGTCTCCCCAAACACATCCTTTCCCACCTTGCACACAAAATGAACCTCGCCACCCAGCCGTGCCGCAGCCACCGCTTGGTTCGCACCTTTGCCGCCAGGATTCATAAAGAAATCCCCGCCTAAAACGGTTTCGCCTGGCGCCGGTAAATGAGCGGATTTGATCACCATGTCGGTGTTAGAACTACCGATAATTGTGATTTTCGTCATTTTAAATAGGTTTTGTAGCAGTTAATCACTGTAAATTAACATAATTTTTTCAATTTCTGACTTACCTTTACCGCAATGAGAATTTCTATCCTTCTCTTGTTCTTTTACCTATTCGCTTTCTATTCGAACGCGCAGCAAATCTCTTTTCAGCAGATCACGAATCCTGTGGTCGCCGGTTTGAAAAACCCTTGGGCTGGCGGATTCAATTCGGTTCAGTTTTTCTCTATCGACCTCGATGGCGACGCGCGGGAAGACCTCGTTGTTTTTGATCGCAGTGCCCAACACCTAAAGACCTTTTTACGAAATACTACAGGAGGATTTACCTAT
>CAMDSI010000142.1 GCA_945906915.1 Spirosoma fluviale
TATGTAAATCGATTTGTTTTTCGTTCACCATATACCCTAAAAGCATAGGTGAATAATAGGTATATCCTCCCGTTAATTTAAAAATAGGCGTATACAAAAATTGGCTAATGGGAACGTAAAAAATGAAGGCTGCATAAAATAACGGATGATCATAGCCTTTTTCGATGATCAAAACCGCTAGCAAAAAACCAGCCAACAGAAATAGAATGGATTCAATCCAAACCAAGGCTTTTGGCTGTTTGTAAAAGTCGTTCATCCCTTATTTTTTATGCACGATTAAGCTCAACTAAATAATGACTTGATTGCATCTCTAAAAATCAAGGATAGAAATACGAGAACGCCCACGATTACTTCTTTTCGATACTTTTTTAAAATTTGATTCATACTAATTATACAATCCTTTTTCTACCAAGCAACAAATAAACGATACCTGCAATGGTGCCTTAAAACCCTATAAAAATGAAGGCGATAGTCCACATGATTTTTTCATTTTTATCGATTCTTTCAGAGCGCCATACTTCTGACAAAGCAGCTACAACAAAAACCCCATTTGTTACCATTCCTACAATCAAAAGTTGTTCTGCGCCAGGTAAGTGTAAAATCTTCATAAATGCTCCTACAAGCACCAAAACCAAGCTGATGAAAAAGCTCCACGTAACAATCGTACCTAGATTCATTGCGAATTATCTGATTTATAATTCAAATTAAATGATAAACCATTACATAACCATACGTCAGATTATTTATCTTGTCACCCTAAACCTATAAAACTTTGAAAAAGCTATTCGTTGCTATTATAACCTGTCTCGCTTTCAATTCCTTCGCTCAAGATGGAACCATTTATCCGCTGGAAGCGCCTAAGGAGCCTAACGCGATTCCATTAAATACCGGGTCTGTGAAGGACCAGCCAGCACCTGAGACGTGGTTTCGCCAATGGGGCGATCCGATGGCGCGTAATATTTCCACAGCTACGTTAACGCCTTTCTTTCCTGAAAAGGGCAAGGCAAATGGTGCCGTTGTCATTGTGGCTCCAGGCGGAGGATACCGCTGGCTTTCGATGGGTAATGAGGGCTGGGAGGTGGCTGAAGCTTTGGCCAAAAAAGGAATAACTGCCTTCGTTCTAAAGTACCGTTTATTCCCTACCCCAGAAAAATTAGACGATTTTACGGCTTGGATGAACCGTCCACGCCCGGCACCGCAAAAAACAGATAGTGCGGCTAAGAACACCAATCCAATGGCACAAATGGATCTGACGAATCAACTAACAGACGCAGAAGCAGCCTATGCCATGATTATCAAAAACGCAGCAAACTGGGGTATTGATACACAACGCATTGGTATGATTGGTTTCTCCGCAGGGGCCGGTTTAACGATGCACGCAACGCTTTATTCGAAAACGATGAAGCTTGCCTTTATTGGACCAATTTATGGCGGAATGGGCCCGGTAAAAGTACCTGCAAATGCTCCACCTATGTTCAATGTAATTGCGTCGGATGACTTTTTATTTAATGCACAATTTGGCGTGATTGATTCTTGGTTTAAAGCGGGCAGACCGGTGGAGTTTCATTTATACCAAAACGGAGGCCACGGTTTTGGATTAGGCAATCCGAATAGAACGAGTAATAAATGGTTTGATGCGTTTATGCACTGGCTAGATGTGAATAAGTTCTTAGTAGCAAAATAGGCTCAGGCAACTATGAACAACGTCGACATCATCACCTATTATTTCGAGAATGACGGAGATATTCCGAACAATATCCTCCCGGTGGTGATTTACAAAAATGTGCTTCAGCACGATGTAAATAAGGACTTTGAATTTATATTTTGCCAAAATGGATGGTCAAATAACTGGCACGACATCATATTAACGGAAGATCATTTTCATAGCAATACGCATGAAGTTTTGGGCCTAAAAAGTGGGCAGGCGCGCTTAATGCTAGGGGGCAGATTGGAACCTAAAGTTTAGTTTGAAAATGGAAGACCGCCAGACCATTTTGGCAGAAATCGCCACTATCCCTATTCCACAAAAAGACCCGCTTTTTGGCATCGGGGGGCCCCTTTTAAACTTTTGGAAATAATATATTAAGCGTACTTTTGTGAATGATGCATAGAAAAATTACCCTGTTTTTAGCTCTGTTATTTGTTTCTTGTCAATTTTCATTGGCGCAAAATAATCGCTTAACAACCTCGAATACCATTGGTTGGTATAATTATTTTGGCACATTCAAATTATCAGAAAAGACCGGAATTCACACAGAATATCAATGGCGAAGAAATGACCTAATTTCAAATTGGCAACAAGGCCTATTACGAGTTGGGCTAAACTACAATGTGAATCCAAGGGTCCTATTTAGAGTGGGCTATGCGTGGGCTGAAACATTTCCCTATGGGGAATACGCACTCAATAAATTAGGTAGAGAATTTACGGAACACCGTATTTTCGAAATGGTTCAACTATCTCACAAAGAGGGCATTGTAGATATTTCCCACCGATTTATGTTAGAACAAAGATTTATTGGGCGATATAGTTCGGCTAATGAAACGACCGAAGACGGGTATCCGCTATCAAACAGGGGCAGGTATATGGTTCGCCTTCAGGTTCCCTTGCGTGGTCGAGAGATAAAGGATAAAACGGCCTACTTTGCAGTATATGATGAGGTGCTTGTCGGGTTTGGGGAAAATGTAAATGCTAATATTTTTGACCAAAATAGAATAGGCATTTTACTCGGTTATCGTTTCAATAAAACCCTCCGAATGGAAGGAGGATATCTTAACCAGACTCTGCAATTAGGCCGACAAATAAATGGCTTAAATGTATTCCAAAATAATAATGGATTTATCATTAACGCCAACTTCACTATTGATCTATCGAAGCCAAAAGATTAAATCGCTTAGAAATTTCAAAAAGCAGAGCCTCTGGTAAAATTACCGGAGGCTTTTTTATTATATAATTTATTGAAAAAATAATATGCTTTTGTTTCTAGTTTCAAAATGATACTTATATTTGAAGAATATATTTTCACCATAAACATTCAAAAAATGAAAAAACAATTACTGATGGTTGCATTGACTTTGATAAGCTTTGCGCCATTCGCTCAACAGAAAACGAGCACCATGAATTCCGCTTTTTGGAAAGTTAAAATGGGGCATTCTAACTCTTTTGTTGATGCTTCCGAAACATTCATAACTAAATTTTTTCCTGTAAAAGACGGCAAAACTCCAATATCTGGATACAATATTACCGGGGGCAAACACCACGGAGAATATTTGTTTTTAAATAATGTAGGGAAAAGTTTTGCTGATAGAGATGAGGTAACTCCCCCTACCATGGAAAACATCAGATGGAGTGATAATTGGAACTTAAATATTGCACCCCATATTGAAAGTATTACTGCTGAACTTTTAGTCTTTAAACCTGAAATGTCTAACATCGGCCCGGATGACAAGGCTGAAAAATTTGTGAGCACAGAATGGACGGTTACCAATAGTTCCAAAGCCTTTACAGATGTTTTGCAAAAAATGCCAAAAGTTTGGAATAAATTAGGACGAAAAATAGGGATTTGGGTGACTTTTACGGGAGAAACTAGATATTATCTGGTTAGATATTTCCCTAATGGATGGAAAGATTTAGATGATACAAAAGATTCAGATTTTGCTACTGCTTGGGAAGAAGTATATGGTAAAGGTTCTTGGGAAAAAGACGGTGCAATTTTTGCTAATGGATGGACTAGAACCGATCGGTATATGATGACCTTGAATAAAAGATTGACTAGTAAGTAAATACTAATTAGGTATTAAAAATGGGAAAGGGGTCGATTTGATCCCTTTTTTTATTTAACGAGCGTATTCAAGGTAGAATAAATGATCTCCATCGTTTCTGGCCCAATACTCATCCCCGTCAGATATTTACTGTGAGGTATATTATTACTCAAGTCAAAAAAGCTAGGTTTGATGATATAGCCCAAGGCATCTTGCGATAAACCTAGGACAAATTTAGGGCCCTTGTTGTTCATCAATTTCTTCGTCGCAAGGCTTAGTGCTGGACTAGTTTCTCCAGGATGGGTGGCAAAATAAGCATCACCTATAGTAAAAAAGGCTATCTCAGAGCTCACCGTTTTTCCAAAAGTTCTTTTGATGACCCCTGATTTGGACAACATCTGAAAAGCTGGATTTGCTAATGGAAAATCAACTTTAGCCGATGAAAAATGTAGGCTTTTGCTCGAATTCTTACTTGGGGATAATTCAAAAACATATTTCCCTAACGACGTTCCATACTGTTTCGCTTGATCGTAGGTATGGGGAACTCCTTCTGGTTGAATCCAGCCACCTATGGCGCCTTGCAGGAACATATTCACCCCGCCTTGTGCAGCATCTAAATAGGTATAATATCCCCAAACATAATCTGAACTTGCCGCAGTACTGGTATCGTCCATGATCGTAGGATGGCAGGCAAAATTAGTCAGCGTAGCGATATTCTTTCCATTCAGATCGCTGAATTTGATGACACTTACCGCCCTGTCCAGCTCACCAGGTTCTGAAATATTCTTTACCCAATCCTCTCCAAAAGAACCATTTCCATAGGATATAGTTACCGGCTTTTTGGCATTATATGCTTCCTTAATGGCTTCTACAGCCCTATCCACGATGAACTGCATGTGCTTATCATTAACGCCTGAATGCGCTAAATCTTTACCCCAAATCCCCACCACATCGGGGCCCGAATGGGTATGTGTGGATGACATGACAATATGCTCAGGATTAATTAGCGGAAGTTCGGATTTAATTCTAGCCCGGATTTCTTGTAGTTGAGGATACAATAATCCGATACAATCAAATGTAAGTAGGGTGATGTTGTTATTGCTATTGCTTACCACGACAGCTTTGACATAAAGATTGTCATGAACGTCAATAAATGGTCGATTGGGTTTGCCTCCTGCCAGGTATAAAGAATCCTTTTCAGGGTTAATGGTTCTTATTGCCGCGCCTGCAAAAAAATCTTGGGCAGTAAGCGAAAATTGCGCTAGAAAAAATAGTACTAAAAGTGCTGTTCTGTTTTTCATATATGGTATAATAATAGCAAAAATTTTCAAGCCGATAAACCATTTTTCAAACTTTTTAAACTAATTTAAAATTCTAAACCTATTCAAAATGAAAACTTATTGCCATAGATGCATATGGCTGTTTGTGTATTTGCTGGCTTTTCAAGCTCCCAGCTTTGGCCAGATCAAACAGCTAGAGAAGGGGTTTAAATCCATTTTTAACGGAACATCCTTGCTGGGATGGGAAGGCGATCCTACCTACTGGCGGGTGGAAAATGGTCGTATCATAGGCGAAATCACGCCTCAAACCTTATTAAAACGGAATACATTTTTAATTTACCGGGATTCCCAGCCGGCCGACTTTGAGCTAAAAGCTGAGTTTAAAATTTCAAAGGGAGGTAATACGGGAATCAATTACCGTTCGGAGGAATTGCTCCCCGATTTACCATTTGCACTAAAAGGATATCAAGCTGATATTGATGGGGAAATCAGATATACCGGCCAAAACTACGAGGAAAGAGGCCGAACAACCTTGGCTTATCGAGGCGAAATTGTATCTGTGAATGAACAAACAGA
>CAMDSI010000143.1 GCA_945906915.1 Spirosoma fluviale
ATGTCCACGTAATCCAGCAAGGGTAACAGGTGCGCGATGGCTGAGCAGCCGATGGTTGATTCCGTCATACAGCCCACCATGACTTTCAAGCCTAAGGTTCTCGCTTTTTTGATCATCCGCAAGGCCGGCGTGAGTCCACCGCATTTCATCAGTTTGATGTTGATGCCGTGAAAATATCCGGCACATTTTTCTACATCGGATTCTAAAATACAGCTTTCGTCTGCAATAATAGGTAAAGTGGATTCCTTGTACACCCGTTTCATTCCGTCCCAATTGTCCGCTTTCAAGGGTTGTTCGATGAATTCGACTCCTAATTTTTGCAGTTCAGGGGCGAAATAGATGGTTTGTTCGGGGGTCCAGGCGGTGTTTGCGTCGACCCGGAAAATGGCATTTGTTTCCTGGCGCAGCGCTTCCACGATTTCTAAATCGTCGTCCGTGCCTAATTTGATTTTATAGAGAGGGAAGGGGGTCTCCTGCATTTTGGCCACCATCTTTTCTACTTTATCGATTCCGATTGTGTAGTCCGTGATGGGGTTATTGGAGATATCTAAATCCCAAATTTCATACAAGGGCTTGTTATGCGTCTTTCCCCACAGGTCCCAATAGGCCACATCCAGCGCACAAAGTGCAAAAGGATGCTCGTCTAATAGGGTTTTAGACATCATCGCCCAAAAATCATGCGGATGAGGTAAAATATCGTGTGGCAACAAATCGATAATCGACTCAATTTGCGCCTTCATTTTTTCCATCGTCACCCCGAAATAGGGGGTCTCGGTAGCTTCCCCAAAACCACTTTTTCCATGCCAACCTAATTCCACAATTAACGTGGGTTGCACATCTCTCGATTCATGTGTAATCGTGAATGTGTGCTTTAGTGGCAGATTGAAAGTATGTAGTTTCAGTTCCATACAGGCTTATTTGAGTGGAATATAGGGCAATTTCTTTGATTTATCACCCGCTTTTTGCCAAACCAAACCATCCGCTCTCGACCAAGAAATAAGGTCACTTGAGCCATTGTGCGCCAATACCTCACCATTTTCAACCGGAATCCACTGATCTAATTCTGCCGATGGTTTAGGCAAGAATTTAATTTCTTTAACGGAGTATTCAGCCCATTCACCCGATACCCAAGGAAGGAAATAGACCCAGAAACAAGTGAGGGTTGAAATGGGATTGCCTGGGAAGGCAAACACTACTTTTCCGTCATGACGCGTGGCCACTAATAAAGGTTTTCCTGGTTTTTGGGAAATTTTATGAAATACGGTTTCAAATCCAGCTTCCGCTAAAACACTCGGAACTAAATCTTTTTTACCGGCTGAAACACCTCCAGATAATAAAATAATATCATTTGATTCGAGGGCTTTGTCGATACTCGACTTTATTTTTTCTGCGGAATCCGCTAAATGGCTCGAATTAGCTTTAAAGCCTTTGGACAATAAAACTGACTTCAACATCATCACATTTGAACTGCGAATTTGGTGATCAGCTGGAGTTTCATGTAATCCCACAATTTCATCCCCAGTAGAGAAAATATGAACGTGAGGCTTTGATTCCACTTCAATATGAGCTTTTCCGACCGTCGCAGCAATAGCAATTTCGACTGGACCGATTTTCGTTCTTTTCTTTACTAAAATGCTTCCTGCTTCTGCGTCAGCGCCTTGCAAGTGAATGAATTGCCCTTTTTCTAACGGAGTTTTACCGATATAGCTAGCAATTTTTTTCTCTATTTTAAGGTCTTCGATTTTGATAATCGCTTCTGTACCCCGAGGAGCCGTAGCACCTGTCATGATTTCCAAAGCCCCATCCATCTTTTTAATCGCTTTCGCAGGTTCTCCAGCAAATAAAATACCTTCGATTTTCCAGGTAGGAGCACTAATGTCTTTTACAGCGATTCCGTCCATCATGACGCGATCAAAAGGAGGGAAGTCACGATCTGCCACTATTTTCTCGGCGATATTCATTCCCAAAGTCTTAGCCAATGGCATTTTCTCTGTTCGGAATGGGATAGTGATGTTTTTAAGGAGTTCAATCGCTTCAAGTGGGCTGATCATGTGTAGGGTTTTATCGTATTTGTTAAATTTCGCTATTTTTTGCTAATTCTCCCGTATTTTTGTCTTCTAAATTTCAAATCAGCTATGTCAATTGACTTTTCTCACTTGCAATCGGATGGTACTCCAGGAATGGTGGATGTTAGTGCAAAAACGGATACGGTCCGTGAAGCGAAGGCACAATCCATCGTTTTTTTAGGAGCAGAAATAGTGCAACATTTTGAGGCTGCTGGCTGGCAAAACAAGAAAGGGAGCATTCTGCAAACCGCGGTTATTGCCGGTACGATGGCAGCTAAAAAGACGTCTGATTTGATTCCGCTTTGTCATCCACTTGGTTTAGATTCCTGTAAATTTGAGACAGAGGTTTTAACTGATCAAATTGTAATTACCTGTATTTGTCGTTTAGAAGCGAAGACTGGCGTGGAAATGGAGGCCCTAATAGGTGCATCCATAGCCGCATTAACCATTTACGATATGTGTAAATCGGTGTCCAAGGGTATCGTAATTAAAGAGACCAAATTGATTTCTAAATCCGGCGGAAAGTCCGATTTCAAAGCCTAAAATGTCCTCACACCATATCATTCGTGACAAACAAGAACCCGCACTCATTATAGCGAATGGGGAGGAGTGTGCGATGGATATGTTGGAACAATTATTAGAATGGTCTCCTACGGTGGTGGTGTTAGATGGTGCTATTGCCCGCGTGATTTCTTTAGGGATCAAAGTGGATGTTTGGTTAGGCGATTTTGATCATGCGCTCGAGAATGAATACAGTGACTATCCCTTGAAAAAAATACATACGCCGGATCAAAATTTAACCGATCTAGAAAAGGCTTTCGAATACTTGCTTGCCGAAGGATATCCTGCAGTAAATGTCGTTTGGGCTTCCGGTAGGCGAATGGATCATACCTTGAATAATTTTCATTCGATGGTGCGCTATGGCCGCTCGCTAAAAATTGTATTTTTTGACAATTATTCAACCTCCTATTTATTACCCTATACGTTCGAGAAATGGTATCCAGCTAAAACGCCTATTTCTTTACTGCCTTATGGTGAGGCAATTCAAGTGAAGTCGTCTGGTTTATTATACGATTTAAACCATCCGGTTTTGAAACTGGGGATACAAACGAGTTCAAGTAATGAAACCCGAGAAGATGGAATCGTGAAAATTACCTATGAAGATGGGGCGCTTATTTTGATGGAGTGCCACGATTAATTTTGTCCTGCTCTGATGGTTTATAAAAGACCGGTCGATTAGGCACCTCTGGAAAGTAATTCTGTTCCACCCAATTGCCTGGAAAATCATGCGGATATTTATAATCAGCACCATAATTCAAATCTTTCATCATTCTGGTGGGCGCATTGCGTAAATGTAAAGGCACGGGCAAATCCCCCGTTTGTTCTACATAGGCCATGGCTTTGTTGATGGCATTGTAGGCCGAATTACTTTTAGGGGAGGTAGCAAGATAAATTACTGTTTGAGATAAAATAATCCGGGATTCTGGATTGCCAATCACCCGAATCGAATCGAAACAAGATTGTGCTAATAAAAGGGCATTTGGATTCGCTAATCCAATATCTTCCGAGGCTAAAATCAACAGTCGACGACCGATAAATTCCAAAGATTCTCCACCCGCTAACATTCGAGCTAACCAATAGACTGCCGCATCTGGATCTGATCCGCGAATCGATTTAATGAAAGCTGAAATGATATCATAATGCTGCTCACCGTCCTTGTCGTATTGTGCTAGATTTTTCTGTAAACGTTCGGTGACTAATGCATTAGTGACCTCCAGAGAGTTACCTCCTTCCGTGGTGACTAATAATTCGAACAGATTCAAAAGTTTCCGACCGTCGCCTCCTGAAAAATGGAATAAGGCGTCTGTTTCTGTGAGCGTTATAGTTTTGTTTGCAAATAGAGAATCGGTGGCGATGGCTTTTAGGAGCATTTGGTTTAAATGCTCATTCGAAAGGGATTCTAAGACGTAAACTTGGCAACGGGATAATAGGGCGGAGATAACTTCAAAGGACGGATTTTCTGTGGTAGCACCTACTAAGGTGACGATTCCTTTTTCTACTGCATTTAACAAGGAATCCTGCTGCGATTTAGAGAAACGGTGAATCTCATCGATGAAAAGAATGGGGGATTGTGCCTCGAACATGCGATTTTTCTTAGCTAATTCGAGTGTTTCTCGGACGTCTTTTACGCCTGATTGGACTGCTGAAAGCGAATACATCGTCCGCTTTAATGCACCTGATAATAAAGTGGCTAGCGTTGTTTTTCCGACCCCTGGAGGCCCCCAAAGAATGCAAGATGGTAAATGACCTGCCTCAATGGCCTTTCGCAGGGGCGCGTTAGATCCCACGACCTTTTCTTGGCCGATGTATTCATCTAAAGTAGTGGGGCGCATTCGTTCTGCGAGGGGCTGCATCATGATTCGAAGTTACGGGATTTTTGTAAATTAGAAATAGAATTTGTAGCTTGAACAACTAATTAAACCTATCAAATATGAATCATTCAAGACGTTCCTTTTTGCGCAATTCGGCCATGGGGCTGGGTGCCATTGCGTTTGCTTCTCCTGCCATGCAGGCTTTAGCAGCTGCTAAATACAAGAAATTAGTGGGAGTTCAGTTATACTCGGTAAGAGATGATATGAAACGTGACCCACAATCCACCTTAACTGCTTTAGCAGAAATGGGGTATAAATATGTCGAACATGCGAATTACATCGACCGTAAATTTTACGGATGGGAGGCTAAAGAATTCAAAAAACGCCTAGATGATTTAGGGCTTAAAATGCCTTCAGGTCACACCGTGATGGGTAAAAAGCACTGGGATGAAGGGAAAAATGAATTCACCGATCTTTGGAAATATACCGTAGATGATGCCGCTATTTTAGGACAGGAATTAGTGATTAGTCCGTCCATCGATATGGCAATTCGCAAGGATAAAAATCTATTATTGAAGTACATGGATATTTTTAATAAATCAGGGGAGTTATGCCAAAAATCGGGCATGCGATTCGGCTACCACAACCATGATTTCGAATTCTCTGAGAAATTAGAGGGGGAATTATTATATGATATCATGTTAAATAACACGGATCCTACTTTAGTAGCTCAGCAATTAGACATAGGTAATATGATCAACGGTGGAGGAGTTCCTGCTGAAGTAATGAAGAAATTCCCAGGTCGTTTTGTATCGATGCACGTGAAAGATGAAGTGCCTTCATCAGCTGGACATGAGAAATTCGAATCCACTGTTTTAGGTAAAGGTTCCGGCCAAATCGATGTTCAAGCCTTAGTTAAATTAGGGGACAAAGAAGGAGGAACGAAACACTTTATTATTGAACAAGAATCATACCAAGGATTAAAACCATTGGATTGCATGAAAGAAGATTTAGCGATCATGCGTGGATGGGGTTATAAATAAAAAATTAGAATGAAAAAACTAGCTTTAATCACCTTATTAGCTGCGCCCTTTTTCGCGGACGCACAATCTTCGTTGAAACCAGTTATTGCGCAAAAAGCAGATGC
>CAMDSI010000144.1 GCA_945906915.1 Spirosoma fluviale
TCCGCGTTTGCGAGAGTGATGAATTAGGTATGCCTTCTGCAGCGAAAGAAGCTGTTTTATTTGCTTTATTAGCCAATGAGACCTTAGCCGATTCACCTGGTGCGGAGAGGTTAGGGGATTCGCCGTGGGTGAGTTTAGGTAAGATTTCATTATAAAAGCCTACGGCTTTTATAATGAAATCTTACCTGCAAAGAGCAAAGTTCAAAGTTCAAAGAAAAGAGTAAAGCATAAAGCACAAAGAATAAAGTTGGAATCGCCTGTGGCGATGAGTATAATGAAAAATCCTCCGGACTGACTATAATAGAGTAGAGATTATAGAGCAAAGAGTAGAGATATTGTCCTCCGGACTAAGCCGCGCAGCGGCGACTCATTGACTAAGTTGCGAAGCAACGACTAACGAGCCACAAAGTGGCGAGATTTATGAAATACAAATTTACCGATTCCATCCTTTTTGAGGATGCTGACTTTATCGTCATCAATAAACCATCTGGCATTTCGACGCTGGATGAGCGGAAGGATGATTTAGCGCCGGCGATCTTGCGTTTAGCGAAGGAATATTCATCTGATGCACAGGTGGGACACCGTTTGG
Source organism: Spirosoma fluviale (assembly GCA_945906915.1). GTDB lineage: Bacteria > Bacteroidota > Bacteroidia > Cytophagales > Spirosomataceae > Aquirufa > Aquirufa fluvialis_D. The sequence continues at coordinate 590 of CAMDSI010000144.1, forward strand.
ACAAAGAAACATCAGGTGCTTTAGTAATCGCCAAAAATCCGGAGGCCTACCGACATATTTCCATGCAATTCGAACACCGGGAGACGGCGAAACGCTATCACGCGGTGGTAGAGGGAATGCAGGACTGGGATGGATTTCTAGTGAACCTTCCGATTCTTCCATTGAAAGATGGAAAAGTGGTGATTGATCGGGCCAAAGGAAAGCACGCCGAAACCTGGTTTCGCACATTGAAAGTATTCCGGGGCTATACTTTGGTCGAATGTATGCCCATAACCGGACGCATGCACCAAATCCGTATTCACTTAACTTGCCTAAAAGCGCCCATCGTTTGTGATGGTATGTATGGTGGTAAAGAGATCTTTTTGTCCGACTTAAAACGCAATTTTCATCTCAAAAAACAGACCGAAGAACTTCCTGTAATGCGGCGCGTAGCTCTTCATGCCCATAGTTTGTCCTTCAAGCTGATGAATGGCGACCCGATTACGGTGGAGGCACCGTATCCAAAAGATTTCAATGTGCTGGTTAAGACTTTGGAGAAGTATTCGTAATTTTGCAACCCTGGCTCCGTAGTTCAATGGATAGAATGTAGGTTTCCGGTACCTAAGATGAAGGTTCGATTCCTTCCGGGGCCACTAACAGCGGTCAATAAAAAAGGACATTTCTTAACGAGATGTCCTTTTGTATTTTAGGGAAAAACTGAACTTGTGTAGCAGATTTGTGTAGCAAGTGTGAATTATAATTCAAAGCTGTCTATTATTTTGGGACACTTACACGTAGAACTCAATTTAGAGGATTATTCTATTGATGATTTAGAGGACTAGCGATTATGGTTTTATACTTTTGGCATACTCATCATATTGATATAAGTCTTGTTCAAAAAATATGTCCGTAAGTCTAATAAATACGGATTTCGTAGTCAAAGTTTTACTAAAATTCTCACTATCAATGTAGGAAAAATCTTTTCTCCCGTCCCCATTGAAGTCATAGAGTACTAACCAAGGTTTCCAAAATCCCGGTGACTTACCTACTTTACGAATTACATTATTAGAATAAAAAATTTTATCCTTTCCTGTAATAAATGACCCATCTTTTTGTTGAATATGTAGAACGAAGTAATAATCATCATAGGCAACAGAACCGGCTACTAAAATGTCTTTCAACCCATCTCCATTGAAATCAAAGGCTCGCATGTCATGATTTGTAGCCGCGTTGCTATTTGCAACAGGAGTGCTAAAATATGGTTGTAATAACTTAAGTCCATTTTTATTGAAAACACCGTTCCCTTGATTTATAAGTACTCGGTTCTGCAGGTCAAATGGCAAAGTTGTCTCTATCGTTTTAGAGTTTTCATTACTACCTTCTATTATGTCGCTCCATCCATCATTGTTAACATCGGCAATGGTAATATTATTTACTCCACCGGCAGCTTCAGGAAACGAGTTGTTATTATCCCAAATATTGAACATTGTAGTATTAGTTCCGAAATAAGGATAGTTAGGAATACCCCAAGTGATGTAAACAATACTACCTGTCGCCACAACCAAATCAAAGTTTCCATCATTATTAAGGTCACCAATATCTCCTCCGTGGTTATACATAAGATTTGGTGTCACACTTATATCCTTTAAGTCATAGCCTCCTTTTCCATCTGATAGAACTATCCGAATTGGCTGAAGTGGTGCATTTGGAAGTACATCATCACCATGGTCAAGAATTATGGCATCAGTGTATCCGTCTTTGTTAAGGTCTACAGATATTGTTCTTCTTGGATTACCTCCAAAAGATGTTAAATTGTTATTAAGCAAGTTCTTATTTTCATAGGTTTTAAGCGTAGGATTCCAAATTAACCATTGGTTATTATCAACAACTTTACCATTATATGAGCCTGTGCCTGGGTTATATATGTCTATCCATCCATCTTTATTAAAATCTCCAGCAATGACCTGAGGAAAGAAGCAAGACCCTGTTGTACCGTTTGGTTTTTTAAAGAATTTGTCACCAATTACATCCCACATGACACCACAATCTCTCCAATAATTAGGTTCATCAAATTTTGTAAACGGCTGAACTTTATAACCTGGAAAAACTAATGGTTTAAAAGTAGCTTTAAGGTTGACAGGTTTATCAACAACTACTGCAAATGGGTTTGCACCACTTATTAAATCACCAGACCATCCTACAAATACATTGTTAAGTTCCGGTTGAGCAATTAATCTTACATAAGTATTATGTGGATATAGAGATTGAGGCGCGACCGCTTCAATCTCTTCTTTAACTGTTCCATTACCTTCAATAATCAACGTTAATGGATATTGCCTTTTTTCAAAAACACCGGTAACCTCTTTATCGGTGTCCATTGTTATAGTAGTTGGGTTAACTGTTCCTGTGAAACTACCTTGCCATTGTTTGAAAATGTATTCAGATGCCGGAGTTGCAACCAATGAGACTACTGTACCTTTTTCGAACGCGTTAGTTAGTGGTGATACAGCACCTCCTCTAATTGGAGTAACATCAACTGTTAATTTCTGTTGAATTATCTCCTTTGAACATGCAAAAAACAGGAATGAGAAAAATAAGAGTAAGATGTTTTTAAACATTATAAGATGTGTTACTTGAATATTAGTTCATTTAAGTTTAAAGTTAGAGGATTATTAAATAAGAAGCATCCGTAAGTACCCACTTTTTCAGAAATGGAAAACAGCACACATAGAGTTTTAAACACTTTTCTTAAAATTCGATTGGATTAACATTTTGGTTAGCTTTGTTTAAAATTAAACGAAGTTTTAAACTAAAATATTTGTGCAGCAATTGTGAAGCAGAACATCCCAAAACTACCATTTTGCTACACAAAAAGACCCATATATGGTCTTTAAATCAAATAAACACCTATTTTGTAATAATGTAGGTTTCCGGTACCTAAGATGAAGGTTCGATTCCTTCCGGGGCCACACCGGTAATTAAAAAGGCTTCCTGATAACAGGAAGCCTTTTTATATGCAAAACTTATTCTATTGTCCAACTGCCCTATTCTCTTTTCCTTTTCTTTGAGTCAAATCATCGCCTAGTTCTTCCCTTGCTTTTTCGGCTAATAGCTTTAATTCGGCTACGATTTTTGGGTATAAGGATTGAACATCATATCGCTCGCCTGGATCTCTTCGTAAATCATATAATGCTTCGGGAAATGGGAAATCCTCTTGGAGTTTTCCTGGGAATCCATCTTGGCCTGGCATAAACCCTTCATGAGTTCTTCCTGGATGTGCTAGAACTAATTTCCACTGGCCTTTTCTAACAGCTTCTAAATTATTTTTTCGGTAATAGTATAAAAATTCTTTTCGAGGTTCGGCTTTATCATCGCCTCGTAAAAGAGGAATTACATTAACCCCATCAATTTTTTTACTGGGTAACTTGGAATTAGTGATGGCACAAATGGTGGGCAAAAGATCGATGTTAGAGGCTAGGCCATTGTTGACTTTTCCGCCTTGAATGTGACCTTTCCATTGGGCTATAAAGGGAACTCTTTGGCCGCCTTCGAATGAACTACCTTTTGCTTCTCTTAAACCACCGGTTGATCCAGCATGGTTGCCAAAATTCTGCCAAGGTCCATTATCTGATGTGAAAATCACGAGTGTATTATTGTCGATTTTCAAGCGCTTGAGTGTATTCAGAATTTCCCCCACAGACCAGTCCATTTCCATCATAACATCACCATAAAGCCCTTGCTTACTCTTTCCTTTAAATGCTGCTGAGGCATTGATGGGTACATGTGGCATAGGATGAGGCATGTAAACGAAGAAGGGTTTTGCCTTGTTTTTTTCAATGAATTTAATGGATTCTTGAGTCAATATGTTGATCAGTTGTGCTTGATCATCCAAGGTTTTGATAAACCTTTCTGGTTTAGAACCTCGAATAAGGGGGAGTTCCGGAAAATCCTTTCTTTGATTTATGGCGTTTCTGGTACCATCAAAATGTACGGGCCACATATCATTCGAATAAGGTATGCCCACATACTCATCAAATCCATGTTGGGTGGGCAAAAATCGTTCAGAATCCCCTAAATGCCATTTGCCAAAAATACCAGTCGCATACCCATTTGCTTTTAAAATCTCCGCAATAGTCTCTTCCTCTTTGCTAATTCCAATGGGGGAATTGGGGAAAAGGGCTCCAGAAATACCTATTCGATTCGGATAGCAACCTGTCAGAAGGCCGGCCCTTGACGCGCTACATACGGCCTGTGCGGACAGGAAATTAGTGAGCCTAATTCCATTCTTTGCCATTTGGTCCAAATTAGGAGTTTGATACTGGCTAGCTCCATAGCTACTTAAATCCCCATAACCTAAATCATCCATTAAGATGACGATGATGTTTGGCTTTTTTTGGGCAAAAATTTGCAAGCTGGCAAAGGCCAACAAACAAACAAGGAGGAGATATTTTTTCATAGGTTTAGTATTCATTCGCTGTGCACACGTAATTTTTCATTCAATATACACAACCCCTGGAAAATTCCAAAATAATAGCACTTCCCGCCTATTCCAAGCTAGTCAATTAAAACCAGCTGGTGGCGCCATCCTTTAAGTTTTAAAAATGGGCGGCCGTTTCGGAGCGATGGTTTCACGATTTCGCCGTCTAATACCCAGCGTTTGTAGGTTGCTATTTTAGGACTAAAATATATCGTCCATGGCTTTTTTTGCTGCAAAATATAGGTGCTTTTTTTCGAAGCACGCTCATAAGAAATCGACAAAGAGTTATCCCCTATTTCCACGTTCTTGATAGATCCTGAACGTAACGCATCTGGCCAGGACGGCTGTAGATCAATCTCTTTTTTATAGGCCAAAGGTTGAATACCGAAAAACTGCTGTATCACCGGCACCTCAAACGCATAACTATTCCAGGCCTGGGTCATCATCCCATAATCAGGGGAAACTTCATAGATAGATCCGGGCAAAGCAAAAGAAAAAGTGCGCAA
>CAMDSI010000145.1 GCA_945906915.1 Spirosoma fluviale
ACATTCAATCGCTTAGATCGGAAATCAAGGAATATACGGAGGGGGCGTTGTTACCCTTCTGGATTCAGCGGACGGTGGATCAAAAACAGGGCGGATATATTACGCATTTCGATGAGTTTGGGGAAGATTCGGGTAACGATGAAAAATCATTGATCGCGATGACACGTTCCGTATTTACGTATTCGCAGGCGTACAGGCATGGTTTTGGTGGGGACGTGATGAAGGAAATGGCGGCGCATGGTGTTCGGTTTTTACTGGACAAAATGTGGGACGCGGAGCATGGGGGATTCTTTTGGATGGTGAACCGGGCGGGGGAAGCGACGAATAAACAGAAGATTGGTTATGGACACAGCTTTGCGATCTATTCGCTGAGTGAATATACCCTGGCGACGGGGGATCCGGTAGGTTTGGAATATGCGGAGAAGGTCTTTGATTTACTCCAAAAATATGCGGTGGACACCCATTACGGCGGTTACTGGGAATTCTTTGCGGAAGATTGGTCGATGATGGGACCGGGTGCTCCGGGAGGGGATCGAAAGACGCTGGATGTGCACATGCATTTAATGGAAGCCTTTACCACCTTGTACGAGGCGAGTGGCAAGGATATTCACCGCAGAAAGTTGAAGGAATCGATTGATATTTTGATATTTAAAATTATGGACCCGGCGACGGGGACGGGGATTCCGCAGTTTTGGGCGGACTGGAGCGTGGCGCCGCAGATTAAATTTGATATTGTGTGGGGCTGGGATCGTTTTCAGGATGGAGGCCAAAAAGCCTCTGCCATAGACAATACCTCCTATGGTCATAACTCGGAATTTGGTTGGCTTTTGATGCATGCGCTGAAGGTGGGAAAGATAGATGCGATGCCTTATTTAGGTAATATCAAGAAGGCCTTCTATCATTCCATGGAAAATGGCATCGACTGGGAATATGGCGGCGTGTATGTGGAGGGATCTCATGGTGGTGGGCCTACGGATCTGGAAAAGGAGTTTTGGCAAAATGCTGAAATGCTGATCGGAATGCTGGATGCGTATTTAGTAACGAAAGATGAAAAGTTCCTGAAGGCTTACGAACAGGTACATCGCTTCGTATTCGACAAGATGATCAACCGAAACACCGGTGAATGGTGGCCGCTGATGACCCGCGAAGGGGAACCGATTTGGCGTCACATGGCTACGAATTGGAAAATTAACTACCATAACGTTCGTTCGATGATTCTCTCGTATGAGAAGCTAGGCGAAATAAATCTATGAAAAATCTCCTAATCCTCCTGTTTTTCCCTTTTGTTTTACTGGGCCAAAAAAATTCCTTTTTTGACCTCCTCAAAAAACATTTCGAGAACCCGAAGCAACAATTCACGCTCCGTAATGATACGCTTTTCGTTCAACTATATGAACCTGCTACGGCTAGTCAAGCTGAATTTAGAGAGACCTCCATTGTTCCTTTGAATTTCATAGACCACATTGAGCTCGTTATAGGCAAGGATCTGAAAGGCGTGGCGGGCATCAGCTTGCAGATTCACCCGATTAACTTCAAAAAACTCCCTAAAAACACAGACAAAAATACAGTCACCTCAGATCGCCTGAGTCAGGTAAATGTCGCTTCGGTAAACCAAAAGCTTCAAGGTCAAGTGTCCGGCGTAACGGTGGGTAACGATAATTCTCCTGGGGGAGGAACGATGGTCAGAATCCGCGGAATAGGCTCCATTAATAATAATAGCCCACTTTATGTGATTGATGACGTCCCGTTTATGGGAAATATCAATGCCATTAATCCGAATGACATCGAGAGTGTTAATGTATTAAAAGATCCCTCTCAAACGGCTATCTATGGAGTTAGGGGTGCGAATGGGGTGATTTTAATTAAGACCAAAAAAGGTACAAGCGCCAGCGCTACTGTCGATTTAGGCGACCAGGAAATCCCACTCATTTTATGGACCTGGGGAGAGGCCTACAAACAATTGAAAAAATCAGGCGATCTTGCCACCTTGAAAACGATTTTATCCTCTAAGACCTATGACAAAAATTAGTCGCCGCGATTTATTAATCGCCTCTGGAACGGCTGCTGGTGCTGCTTTGCTACCTTCATCTGCCTCGGCTGCATCTGTTGCATCTATTGCTTCCGTTGCCTCCGTTGCGAAATCCCCTAAATTCGAGTTCTCGTTAAATATGAGTACGATTATGGGCCAAAAGCTCGGTCTCATCAAAGAACTCGAAGTCGCCTCCGCGGCCGGCTATCAACATTGTGAAATTTGGGTTCCTACTTTAGAAGCTTATTTGAAATCCGGCGGAACGCTTTTGGAAGCAAAGAAGCGTATCGATGATTTAGGGATTAAGATTCAAAACGCCATTGGCTTCGCCCAGTGGATTGTGGATGATGAGGCGACTCGCAAACAAGGTTTGGAACAAATGAAACGCGAGATGGATATGCTTGCACAACTAGGCTGCTTCCGCACCGCCGCTCCTCCCATGGGCGCCACGAAAGAAGCCGGCCTCGACCTACGCCGTGCCGCAGAACGCTACCGTGCCATCCTCGATATCGGTGTCAGCACCGGCGTAACCCCCCAACTAGAAATGTGGGGACACTCGAAAAACCTGAACCGTGTCGCTGACGTGCTATTCGTCGCCGCCGAAGCCGGACAACCTAACGCAAAACTTTTACTAGACGTATTCCACATTTACAAAGGAGAATCATCCATCGACTGCCTCCACCTCGTAGGCGAAAACTCGATCGAGGTCTTCCACGTAAACGACTACGTCACTTCTATCAAACCAACCACGATAACAGATGGAGACCGCATCTACGCGGGCGATGGCGAAGCACCGATCAAAGAAATCATCAAACGCTTAAAACCGACTGAAAAACCGGTCATCTTATCTCTAGAATTGTTCAATAAGGAACTTTGGACGCAGGATCCGTTGAAGGTAGCGAAGACGGGGCTGGAGAAGATGAAGAAGATGGTGTAGGGATAAACAAAAGGAGCTCATCTTGCGATGAGCTCCTTTAAAATTTCTGTTGACCTACCAGGATTCGAACCTAGAAAACCAGAACCAAAAACTGGTGTGTTACCATTACACCATAGGTCAATTCAATAATGTGTTGCAAAAGTAAGGGCTTGCGCCCAAATTATCAAACGTTACCGAAAAAATAATTGAATTATTTCGGTCATTTTTTGCTTAAGCGCTCACAATCAGCGCATCAAATTCGATTATTCTTATTCTAACTCCATGGAAGAAACAAGCGCCTCCGCATGTACCTTACGAACAAGACCTTGCAATACCTTGCCCGGTCCACATTCGATGAATTCTGTTGCGCCTGCAGCGACCATTGCCTCCACGGATTGCGTCCAACGAACCGCGGCTGTTAATTGCGAGATTAAATTGGCTTTGATTTCGGCTGGGTCTTGAGAAGGTTTAGCGTTAACGTTTTGGAAAATAGGACAAATCGGACGAACGATTTCGGTTGCCTCGATCGCTGCCGCTAATTCTAAGCGAGCTGGCTCCATATAGGGCGAGTGGAATGCACCGCCCACTGGCAAAGGCAATACGCGCTTCGCTCCTGCTTCTTTTAATTGATTACCTACTGCTTCGATGCCTTCCACCGATCCAGAGATCACGACTTGACCTGGGCAGTTAAAGTTCGCTGCAACTACGGATGGTCCGTAGGCCTTGCAAATTTCTTCGATTGTTGCATCGGGCAAACCTAAAACGGCTGCCATCGTGCTTGGCTCGATTTCACAGGCTTTTTGCATGGCCAAAGCTCTTTGGTACACTAATCGTAATCCATCTTGCCAGCTTAAACCGCCCGCAGAAACTAAGGCAGAAAACTCGCCTAATGAGTGACCAGCTACCATGGAGGGAGCGAAGTCTTTCCCTAATTTGGGAATCAAAATAGAATGCAAATAAATCGCAGGCTGCGTCACTTTCGTTTGTTTTAATTCCTCGTCCGTTCCCTCGAACATCACAGCAGAAAGCGAGAAACCTAAAATGGCGTCCGCCTCGTCGATAATCTGTTTTGCTAAAGGAAAATTCGTGTATAAATCCTTTGCCATACCCGGAAACTGAGAACCCTGACCTGGGAAAATATATGCTTTCATTTGAATGATTTTTGATTAAAAGTTTTACAAAGATAGGCCAAAAGCCCTAAATGGCACAATCGTCCACCGATTTACCCCAAAATAATCGATTCTTCGCCACCCAATCGTAGCCTTTATCTAAAAAACTGGAGGGTAACAAAAATACCAAACGAAGAGGTTGAAAATACCAATGCGAAAATGCTAAAATACGAGATATGGCAGCTGATTTCACATAGACGTCCGTTCCTACCACCCATTTGATGCTATCGATTTCTGGGAGCGTAAATTCAGTAAAGGACGTCTCGGGTATAATTTGTAGATCTCCAGCCACCATTCGTTTCAGCAGCTTCGAAGAGAAGCGACAAAAGCGACAGCCACCATCGATTAATACGATTCCGTCCATCTTAGCGAACTAGTTCGACCCAGCCTTTCAAGCTTTTGGTTTGCGCTGACGTATCAAACAGATCGAAGACCACATCGCAGGTATAGAAATACGAAGAAGCAGACATCTGAATGCCATTCGTATCCGTTCCATTCCACCCAAAACCATCCACAGGACCCGAATATTGATAAATCAACTGACCATTGCGGTCCACGATTTTGACCGTCACATTAGAAACAAAACGCGGACAGCGCATCGGTTTGAAGGAATCATTTAAGCCATCGCCATTGGGACTAAATAAATTAGGCAAATTAAAGGACGCGCAGTTTTCCACGCAGATCTTATTACTAGGTCCACTCTCCTTTCCTAAGGCACTCACCGCTGTAACATAATAGCATCCGCGGTAAGAATTCTGCAGGATATGTGAAAAATTCAAGGTGGAAGATTTTCCCAAAAGTGTATAAGGCGACGACGGGTCTTTCGCATAATAAATTTTATAACTCACTAGATCCGGATCGCATATTCCTGATACAGTAGGATTCCACGTAAGCTGATTTGTGAAACTACTGAAAGAACAGTCGGCCTTCGCATCTAAAGAGGCGCAATCCACCGTATAGAGCTGAAGAGATGGAGGGCAAGGGAAGATATCGGTCTGAGGAATACCACAAATGATTTGGGACTTATTAATTAATTCCATCTCCGGTAAACCTGGCCCATAAGAACCTACAGTCTCTACATAATAACAATAGGAGGAATCCGTCTTCATTGAAATAGTGAAGGTTCCATCCGCGGTATACGTATCTGTCCCAAAATCCACGTATTTAAAAGTCGAAGCCGTCGTAACAGGCACATCAGCAATTCGATTAAAGAGGCCAGAACCACGCGGTGTCTCCCGATAAACCCGGTGTGTTCTATTTTCATTCGTCCAAGGTACGCTCGCCGTCCAAGCTAACTTTACGGAAGCGATAGCCACTTGAGTGCTCAAACGCACATTCGAAGCTGGTGCTGGTGAC
>CAMDSI010000146.1 GCA_945906915.1 Spirosoma fluviale
ATCACGTTTAAACCCACTTTTAATCCTTCGCTTGCTCCTGCTGCAATCGCATCGACTAAATTAGCATGTGTTTTAGACAATTCTAATTTCACTTCCCCTTGCGTTTCCGACTTCTCGGTTTCAGGGAACATGATTTTGGAAATAACCAAAGCCCCTGGAGCCGCCATTAAACTAGCCGCTAATAAATACGCAGCGGGGACACCTAGTGAAATATAAACGGCCATTACTCCTCCTGCAATACAAGCAAATGAACCCGTCATCGAAGCCATTAACTCCGAGTTCGTCATATTTTTCAAATAAGGTTTGATCATGATTTGGGCCTCCACTTGCCCTACAAAAGTAGATGCCACATTCGAAAGCGCTTCTGCCCCACTCACACCCATTAACCGATGAACACCTTTGCCCACGAAGGAAACGACACGTTGTAGTATGCCTAAATGATAAAACATATTCACAAGAACGGCCACAAAAATGATGGTAGGAACTACTTTAAAGAAGAAAATATAATCATTACCTGGACCAAATGCTTTAATCATCAAGTCGCGATTCACTAAGGAACCGAACACAAATTGAGCCCCTTTATCCGCTTGCCCTAAGAGTGTATTGATGGCATCTCCTAACCATTGAAATAGGTTTTGGCCTACTTCCGTCTTTAAAATAAACACAGCTAACAAAACCTGTAATAAAAGACCTACTCCTACCGTCCGGTAATTAATCGCTTTTCGGTTATTGGACATCAAAAATGCCACGCCCAAAATCAATACGATACCGAGCAATCCAGTAAATCTTTCCATGCGTTGTTTATTGGTGTAATTCGCCTATTTCATATCTAGTTTTATTTCTAGGCTAACTGTAAATTTATCAAATGCTAATTCGGCAACCAAATCCTCGTCTTTGATTTCGTAAAATTTAGAGTGAATATTAAATGGCTCCTCACTCTCAATTTTCCAATAGGTGCCATCCTCCTGCATCTCATACGAATTCTTCGTATCCCTAAGATTCCAATCTAAGATGGTAATAGCCAGATTCCTCGCGCGAGTATTCACTAATTCAAATAAGGATTCAATACGTCTGTCAAAGCTGCGTACCATCACATCCGCGCTTCCCCCATAGATTTTAGGATCGCCGGCATTATGGAAATAATACAAACGCGTATGCTCTAAATATTCCCCTACGATTGATTTAATAAAGATATTCTCAGACAAACCTTTGCGTTGTGGACGAATACAGCAGATACCGCGAACAATCAAAAGCACCGGTAATCCTGCTTGCGAAGCTTTATAAAGTGCTTCCATCGTCTTCAAATCCTGCAATGAATTAATCTTCCAGCAAATACCCGCAGGCTTACCTTCCTTATGATTCTTTACCTCATTCTCAATCATCTCGATCAAACGATTGCGCATATCCCGTGGCGCCGTAATCAAATGCTCGTAATGTGTAGGCATCGAGTGCCCTGTAATTACATTAAAGAACTCAGATATATCCTGTGTAATCCTTGTATCCGTCGTTAGAAGGCCAATATCTGTGTATAATTTGGCCGTATCTTCGTTGTAATTACCTGATGAAAGATGGGCATAACTAACCACATGGCTGCCTTCATTTCGAATGACTTGCAATAATTTCGTGTGCGTTTTTAATCCAGGAATACCATAAATCACAAAGCAACCTGCTTTCTGCAATCTAGTCGCCTCCTTGATATTATTCTCCTCATCAAATCTTGCTTTCACTTCAAACAAGACCGATACGTGTTTTCCTTGCTCTGCAGCTCTTAATAAGGCATTCGCAATTCGAGAATGTTTAGAAATTCTATACAATGTTATTTTAATCGCTAATACATTCGGGTCATCTGCGGCTTGTTCCAATAATTGAATGACTGGTTCGAAATTATTATAGGGATGATGGAGTAAAATATCTCCACGCTTAATCGTATCAAAAATATCATCCACTACCACAGATTTCAGACCTAAAGCCGGTACGACTGAAGGATTTACAGCTAAATGAGTCTTAAATTCCGGGTGTCCCAGTATTTGCCAAAAAGAAGTGAAGTCTAATATTGAATTTTTGACAAAAATATCTTCCTTCTCTAAATTCCAGCGCTTCAACATTTCCGAAAGCAAGAATTCGGAATGAAACTTTTCTACTTCAACTCTAGTCACACGACCCAAACGACGGTCCTTAATCTTCTTTTTCACCTCATCCACAAAATCCGTATCTGAATCCTCGTGTTCTACTAAATCGAAATCTCCATTACGTGTAATGCGGAACAATGTCGTCGATTCAATCTCCACATTGCGGTATAAAATCTGTAAGTGATGGCGAATAATCTCTTCAATCGGGATAAACAACACTTTATGATCCCGTTCAATCACGTAAAAACGCTTTAGATTTAACGGAATTTGCACAAAAGAGATCTTTTGTTCCTTCTCGTTTCTTGTCTTTTTCTTATCTGAATGCCCCAAGGTCACCACCCCAAAAATCAAAGTCTTCGCCAATAAACTCGGAAAAGTGTGCGTATGATCGAACACCATAGGGGTTAACATCGGATAAATCGTCCGCTGGAAATAGGTCGCAACCTCTTCCTTTTCATCACCTTCTAAATCATCTAGGCAAGCCAATAAAAGCCCATTTTCGGGAAAAAGCGGTAGAATTTCTTCCATAAAAAGACGATGCTTTTCTTTCGTAAACTCTTGCGCCTCATTAATAATTGCCTGCTTAAAAGGAACCTCTCTCAATCCACTATAGTCCGTACGCTCTTTGCCTAAATCGATGTAATTATACAAGGAGCCCATCCGGATAGTAAAGAACTCATCCAAATTAGAGGCCGTAATGGCTAAGAATTTCAAACGATCAAAAAGTGACTTAGACGAATCACGCGCTTGATCCAAAACGCGCTCGTCAAATTTTAGCCAAGACAAATCTCTTGAAATGAACTTTGCTTTTGCAATCGTCTCATTCGACTTTTGGATGGATTTATCGTACTTACGACCTTCTTCTCGTGGAGCCATTAAATTGATCTTCCAATTCATAGGAGTAAGTAATGACAAAAGATTCCCAGTAAGGGAATCTTTTGGGTCTTCGTGTTTCAGTATTTTATCTAATTCACTCATATTTATTCAGTAGGGATTTGATTTTTAATTGCTTGGTAATCAGAACCTAATCGCCCCATTTCGGTAGCCAAAAACTTCTGAAGTTCTAAATTAAACAAGCGTTTCTCCTCTTCTGTTAAGGAATTGTAAAAGTCCTTCAACTCTTGGTTGATCTTTTGCTTTTCGTCTACAGTTTCCGCATGAATGCCACGTAAATGATAGGATTTAAAATCAAAACTCATTCTAAACGTCTACTTTAGCGTATTTAGCATTCTTTTCAATAAAGTCACGACGTGGCGCCACTTCATCACCCATCAGCATAGAGAACAATAAATCTGCATCAATGGCGGATTCAACAGTCACTTGCTTCAAAGTACGGGATTCAGGATTCATGGTTGTCTCCCACAATTGCTCCGCATTCATCTCTCCAAGACCCTTGTAACGTTGAACACCCACATTATCTTCTTTACCTCCACCAGCTAATTCCTGAATAGCTTGTGCTCGTTGATCTTCTGTCCAAACATAACGCACTTGCTGCCCCTTCTTCACTTGGTAAAGCGGTGGCTGTGCGATGTAAATACATCCACGATCCACTAATTCACGCATATAACGGAAGAAGAAGGTCAAAATTAAGGTACGAATGTGACTACCGTCAACGTCCGCATCGGTCATAATGATCACCTTGTGGTAACGTAATTTATCCATATTCAGCGCACGCTCATCTCCATCTTTACCGAAGGAAACACCTAACGCCGTAATCATATTCTTAATCTCTTCGTTCTCGTAGATACGGTACTCTTGTGCTTTCTCTACGTTCAAAATCTTTCCACGTAAAGGAAGAATCGCTTGGAATGCACGGTTACGACCTTGTTTCGCCGTACCACCCGCTGAATCTCCCTCGACAAGGTAAATCTCACATGTTTCTGGATCAGAATCCGAGCAATCGGCTAATTTACCTGGCAACGAGTTAGAACCTAAAACTGTTTTACGCTGTACCATTTCACGTGCTTTACGAGCAGCGTGACGCGCTTGGGCAGCTAAAATAACTTTAGCAACGATTTGACGAGCCTCTCTAGGATGCTCTTCTAACCAAGACTCTAGCATATCTGACATAGCAGAAGAAACCGCACCAGATACCTCGCCATTACCTAGCTTGGTCTTTGTTTGACCCTCAAACTGAGGCTCAGCCACTTTCACTGAAATAACCGCCGTCAAACCTTCCCGGAAGTCATCCCCAGCAATGTCAATTTTTAATTTTTCTAAAGCACCTGACTTATCTGCATAATTTTTCAACGTACGAGTCAACGCTCCACGGAAACCCGCTACGTGCGTTCCTCCTTCAATCGTATTAATATTATTCACATAAGAAACCACATTCTCCGAGTAAGATGTATTATACATCATCGCCACTTGAACAGGAACGCCGTTCTTATCGCCTTCCATGTAGATAGGCTCAGAAAGTAATGGCTCACGTGTCGAATCTAAATACAAAACGAATTCACGAAGACCACCTTCAGAAAAGAATTCTTCTGATTTAGCTTCGCCATCTTCATCTAATTCGCGTAAATCTGTTAATTGGATACGAATGCCCGCATTCAAGAAAGATAATTCACGTAAACGACCCGCAACAGTTTCGTATTTATATTCAGTAACGGTGAAAATAGTCTCATCCGGCTTGAATAAAACCGATGTACCTGTACGATCCGTAACACCTACTTCTTTCACCGGGTATTGAGGAACACCAATTTTGTATTCTTGCTGGTAGATTTTACCATCACGGCTGTAAACCGTTACTTTTAAATCTGTTGATAAGGCGTTCACACAAGAAACCCCTACACCGTGCAAACCACCAGAAACCTTATAGGTGTCTTTATCGAATTTACCACCGGCGTGAAGAACCGTCATTACCACCTCTAAGGCCGAACGCTTTTCTTTCGTGTGCATTCCCGTCGGAATACCACGACCGTTATCTTCTACTAAAATGGAATTGTCTGTGTTGATCGTCACTTTAATCATATCGCAGTGACCTGCTAATGCCTCATCAATTGAGTTATCGACAACCTCCCAAATCAAGTGATGTAGGCCCTTAAAACCGGTATCACCAATGTACATGGAAGGACGTTTACGAACCGCCTCTAATCCCTCTAAAACTTGAATATTATCTGCACCGTAATTTGCCCGATCTTCAGCTGATGAATCTTGTGCTTCTGACATAATGTTATTTAACTGGGTTAAACGGAGGGATAAAAACCTCCGCATTTGTTGTTGAATTTAATCCTTAAAAATAGTAATTTTAACTGAATAATCCTAGTGTTTGAAGTGACGAATTCCTGTCATTACCATCGCTAAAT
>CAMDSI010000147.1 GCA_945906915.1 Spirosoma fluviale
GAGACTTTTTTCTTTTCCCAAATCAAAACATTGAACCTCTTTTTAGTAGGAGCAGGATTAATAGGAAAGACATTATTGAAGCAAATTATTGGTCAGGAAAATTATTTGACTAAATACAAAGGGGTGCGTATCCGATTAACAGGAATTGCTAACAGTCGCAAGCAATTAATTCAGGAAGAGGGCATCGAATTAAAACACGCATTAACCTTATTAGATCAGGTAGGTGAGCCCACTGATTTAGCCCAATTTATTGACCAAATTAAAACCTTAAACTTGCCTAATTCCATCTTCGCGGATTGTACAGCAAGTAAAGAGATATATACAAATTATTTAGGCTTGTTTCAGTCGAATATTTCGGTAGTTACACCTAATAAAGTAGCGAATTCAGGTCCGTATGACTTATATGCGCAATTGCATCAAACGGCTCTGGCTAAAGGAGTTAAGTTCTTGTATGAGACAAATGTGGGAGCGGGTTTACCGGTCATTAATACCTTGCAAGGTTTGATTTCCTCAGGGGATCGTTTTGAAAAAATTGAAGGGATACTTTCGGGAACTTTATCGTTCTTGTTTAATCAATTTAAGCCAGGAAAATCGTTTGGAGAGGTATTGAGAATTGCTAAACAAAAAGGATATACCGAGCCAGATCCGCGGGAAGATTTAAGTGGGATGGATGTGGCACGTAAAATATTGATTTTGAGCCGCGAAATCGGTTTGAAATTAGAGTTTTCAGACATTACGATTGAAAAAATTATTCCTCTAACTTGTGAGGCAGCGCCTACGGTGGAAGCTTTCTTTGAGGAAATAGATAAGTCGAATGCTTTCTTTGAAAAATTAGTGAATGAGGCAGCGGCTAAAGGAGAAGTCTTGCGTTATATCGCTTGTTTAAAGGATCAAAAAATTACTATCGGTTTGCGTTCTGTAGGTCCTTCTCATCCTTTCTATCAAATGGATGGAGCAGATAATGTCATCGCTTTTACAACAAAGCGTTACCACGATCGCCCTTTAGTCATTAAGGGGCCTGGGGCGGGTGCAGAAGTTACAGCATCGGGTGTTTTCGCAGATATTGTGTCCATCGGTAGTCATCTCGCATAATATGGAAAAGATACGCGTATATGCGCCTGCAACAGTAGCGAATGTGGCTTGTGGATTTGATATCTTCGGTTTTGCAGTGAATCATCCAGGTGATGAGGTCGTGTTAGAAAAGAAGTCTACACCCGGGATTATCATTAAACAAATTACGGGTGATGAGGGACGTTTACCTAAGGCAGTAGAGAAAAATACCGCCGGTATCGCCATCCAAAAATATTTAGCTTTTATCGGTCGCGAAGACCAAGGTTTCGAGCTTTCCTTGCACAAGGATATGCCGCTGGGATCTGGTTTAGGTTCCTCTGCGGCATCCGCCGTAGCGGGCGTTTTTGCCGCAAATGAATTAATGGGCCGCCCACTATCCACAAAGGACCTCTTGCCCTTCGCGATGGAAGGCGAGCGCGTCGCCTGCGGCTCCGCGCATGCGGACAATGTGGGTCCATCGCTATTAGGCGGCTTTATTATCATTCGTTCTTACGATCCTTTAGATATTATTCAAGTACCCGTTCCGGCAGATTTATATGCGAGTATCGTCCATCCACAAATTGAGGTGAATACGAAAGATGCCCGTGGAATTTTAGATAAAGAGATTTCTTTATCAACTACTATCACCCAAATGGGTAACGTAGCCGGGCTTGTAGCCGGCCTCTTGCTGCCAGATTATGACTTAATCGGACGTTCCCTCGTGGATGTGATTATCGAGCCGTCACGCGCCATCTTAATACCTGGTTTCGCGGAAGTAAAAGCTGCTGCGATTGCGAATGGAGCTTTAGGTTGCTCGATTTCTGGCTCGGGCCCCTCTCTTTTCGCCTTATCTAAAGGAGAAGAAACCGCTAAAAAAGTAGCTAAAGCCATGGCCGCGGAATTCGCTGCTTTGGGCATAGGTTCTGAGCAATATGTCTCTCAAATCAATCAAAAAGGTCCAGTTATCTTAGCTGATTAGGCTTTAGGATGCGCTTGAAGGTAGATTGCCTTCATTTTTTCCATCGAATTATGGGTATAAACCTGTGTCGCCGCTAGATTAGCATGACCTAATAATTCTTTGATGGCATTTAAATCTGCCCCTCGATTCAATAGATGCGTAGCATACGTATGTCGTAAAACGTGTGGCGACAACTTTTCTAGTTGGCTAAATTCCCCTAGATTTTTTTTAACTAAACGTTGAACAAACATTGGATATAGTGGATCACCTTTATCTGTGAGTAATAATTGGGAGTTTTCGAAGGTGCAAAAGCCCCGATACGCCTGGATGAGCTCTATTAAAAGCTGTGGAATCGGAATAACACGTTCTTTATTACGCTTGCCAATCACTCGAATCGTTTTTGCTGCTAGATTAACCTGACTATTCTGTAAGGAAATTAATTCCGCGAGTCGAATTCCAGTGCCATAGAGTAAAAATAGGATGAGTTCGTCTCTAGCTTCGCTGAAATTGCTGGCTATTTTTCGGTTCTCCACCAAGTTTTCCATCTCTGATTCCCTAACAAAGTGCGGCAATTTCTTCGTGGTTTTCACCATTCGGATGGATGTCATGGGATTCTCAGCCACTTTTCCGCTTCTTAATAAGTATTTATAGAAGGTGCGTAAAGTGGCTAATTTGCGATTTATGCTCCGGTTTTGAATGGTATCATCTGATAGACTAATGAGCCACTTGCGTACATCCATCGCTTGAACTTCTAGGAGTTTCTGCGGTTCAATAAAAGCGATAAATTGCTCTAAATCAGTGGAGTAGGAGGTAATCGTGTGCGGGCTGAGACGCCTTTCTATGGACAGGTGGTCCAAAAAAAAATTGACTAATTCACGATTCATGATCGAAATTAGTCAATTCCTGTAAAGAATTTATAGGAAATTAGTTATTAATATTTCCGTAAGTGATCTGCTTGTAAGCAGCACGAATCATTTCTTTACGACGACCTATAGAAGGTTTTTCGAAAGCAGATCTTCTACGTAGTTCTTTAACTACTCCTGTTTTTTCAAATTTCTTCTTAAAGCGCTTTAAAGCTTTATCAATTGATTCGTTCTCTTTTATTGAAATAATTAACATTTTCTTTTGTCTGTTTTTTTAAATTGTGTGCAAAGATAATCATATTTTTTTGATGCGCAATAGGTGAATCGATTATTTCAATGAATGTTTTTACCTATTTTTGTTCTTTCAATTTAAAGAATTTTATGTCAGACTTTTCCCGGACAACGGTTACCGCAGCGTTAATTTATGCGAATGGACCCATACACATTGGTCATTTAGCTGGTTGTTACTTGCCAGCAGATATCTATGTTCGGTATTTACGGTTACAGAAAAAGGACGTGATTTTCGTTTCTGGAACTGATGAACATGGGGTTCCTATTACGATTAAGGCAGCTAAAGAGGGGAAAACTCCCCAGCAAGTGGTTGATTATTATTATACAGAAATCAAAGATTCTTTCGAGCAATTTGGCATATCCTTTGATATATATGGTCGTACTTCTGATCCTATACATCACGAGGTTTCCCAAGAGTTCTTTTTGAAATTATACAAGGAAGGGAAATTCATTGAGGAAGTAACGGAACAATTCTACGATGAAGAGGCCAAACAATTCTTAGCGGATCGCTACATCACAGGGGATTGCCCGTCTTGCAAGCAAGCTGGCGCCTATGGTGATCAGTGTGAAAAATGTGGAACGACGCTTTCTCCGACTGAATTATTGAACCCTAAATCTGCATTGAGTGGATCTCAGCCAGTATTAAGGCCTACTAAAAACTGGTTTTTGCCCTTAGATAAATGGCAGCCAGAATTAGAAAAATACATTGCCTCCCATCCGGAATGGAAATCGAATGTGACGGGACAAGTGAAGTCATGGCTGCAAGAAGGTTTGAAACCACGTGCTATGACGCGTGATTTAAACTGGGGTGTGCCTATTCCTTTGCCCGATACGGACGGGAAAGTGCTTTACGTATGGTTTGATGCTCCTATCGGTTATATCTCCATGACGAAGCAATTAACGCCGGAATGGGAAACCTATTGGAAAGCGAAGGATAGTCGCATTGTACATTTTATTGGAAAAGATAATATTGTCTTCCATTGCTTGATTTTCCCAGCCATGTGTATGGCGCATGGAGGCTATCAATTAGCGGATCAGGTGCCGGCGAATGAGTTCATGAACCTTGAAGGGGATAAGATTTCGACATCACGCAATTGGGCTGTTTGGCTTCATGAATATTTAGTAGATTTTCCAGGGAAGCAAGACGTGTTACGTTATGCGTTAACGGCATCGAGTCCAGAAACAAAGGATGCGGATTTTACTTGGGCAGATTTTCAGACCAAAAACAACTCCGAATTAGTCGCCATTTTAGGCAATTTCGTGAATCGAGCCTTTGTTTTAATTGATAAGAACTTTAATTCAGTGGTGCCACCAAAAGGGGAGGGAACTGGTTTAGAAGTTGATTTAATGGCAGCTATGGCGGAAATTCCCGCAAAATTAGAGACAGCTTTAGAAAATTATAAATTCCGCGATGCGCTTGTTTTAGCTATGGAGATTGCCCGTTTGGGTAATAAGTATTTAGCAGAAGCAGAGCCTTGGAAGGTAATGAAGGAAGATCCGGCTAAGGCAGGAACGGTCTTGAATTATGCGGTTCAGCTGGTGGCACAGGCAAGTATTGCCTTGGAACCATTTATTCCATTCAGCGCCCAGAAATTGCGCTCAGCTTTAGGTATGACTAGTTTTGAGTGGTCGAGTTTGGGTGATTTCGAAGTGATTTCGGCAGGATCTGCTTTGCAGAATCCAGGTTTGTTATTTGAGAAAATTGAGGACGAGGCAGTACAAAAACAAGTTGATAAATTAGTTCAAACAAAAACACAGATGGATTTAGCATCGAAATCGGTACCAGCCTTGAAAGAGACCATTGCCTTTGATGATTTTGCCAAAATGGATATTCGTATTGGTGAAATCATTTCAGCAGAGAAGATGGAGAAGAGTAAGAAGCTATTGAAGCTTCAGGTGAATGATGGTTTTGTGACTAGAATCATTCTGAGTGGAATTGCTGAGCATTTTGCGCCTGAGGATCTGTTAGGTAAGCAAGTGACTTTTTTAGCTAATCTGGCTCCGCGTAAAATGATGGGTATCGATAGCGAAGGAATGATTCTACTGGCCGAAGATGCGGATGGAAGTCTCGCATTAGTGCAACCTCATAAGAAAATTTGGAATGGAGGAACCGTTAATTAGGCCTCTAAATCAGGACAGGGATTAAATAAAAATAAGGTCAGAAGAAACTTCTGGCCTTATTTGTTTAACCTCTAAACCTATTTAACTATGAAAATTTATACAAATATAATGCTTTTCTCCATATTTTATGAGTTTAGTGCAAAAAAA
>CAMDSI010000148.1 GCA_945906915.1 Spirosoma fluviale
AAAAAAATCGCGCCGATTGCTCAGCGCGATTCCTTACTATTATTTTGCTTCAAAAATTATTCTGAAACCACAGAGAAAGCAATCTTGTGCTTAACTTCTTTGTGTAAGTCAAGCGTAGCAGCGTAATCGCCGGTAGTCTTCACTTCTGAATCGAATGAAATCTTCTTACGATCGATATCGAAACCTTTTTCTTTCAACATTTCTGAAACTTGAAGGCTAGTCACACGACCAAAGATTTTTCCACTATCCCCTGTCTTCGCAGGAATAGTCAATGTCATTTCACCGATAGCCGTAGCTAAATCGAAAGCATCTTGGCGAACTTTCTCCACTTTGTGAGCAGCTTGCTTAATGTTTTCCGCTACAACCTTGCGGTTAGATGGAGTCGCCATGATAGCGAATCCTTGTGGAATTAAGTAATTACGACCGTAACCAGCTTTCACTGCAACGATATCGTTCTTATAACCTAATCCAGCAATATCTGTTTTTAATATAATTTCCATCTTATGTATACAATCAAATGTTTATTGGATAAGGATCTATTTTAAACCGTCAGCCACGTAAGGCATTAACGCTAAGTGACGAGCTCTTTTAATAGCTTGAGCCACACGACGTTGGAATTTCAAAGAAGTTCCAGTGATACGACGAGGTAAAATTTTACCTTGCTCATTCACTAACTTCAATAAATAGTCTGGGTTTTTGAAATCAATGTATTGAATACCAGATTTCTTGAAACGGCAATACTTCTTACGGTTTCCGTTCTTATCTACAGGTTCGTTAACTAGTGTCATATTATTCTTCAATTTTTTCTGGTTTTCTACCTACTAATCCTTTTCTCTTTTTTTCATTGTACGCTAAAGCGTGCTTATCTACCGCTAGGGTTAAGAAACGAATCACGCGCTCATCACGCTTGAATTCTAATTCTAATTTAGCGACTAAAGTAGGAGCTGCTGCGAATTCGAAAATTTGGTAATATCCGGTGTGCTTGTTCTGAATCGGGTAAGCTAACTTACGTAAGCCCCAAGCGTCTTCATGAACGATTTGCGCGCCGTTTTCTACCAACAGATTCTTGAATTTCTCAACAGTGTCCTTTGTCTGTTGTTCAGACAAAACGGGAGTTAAAATGAACACCGTCTCATAGTTTTTTAATTCCATAAAAAATTTGTTGTTTAAAAACTGGTAAAAATTTGGAATGCAAAGGTAGGAATAATCCTTCACAATCAAAAGGTTAACAATAAAAAAATAGAATTAGCGAACTTCGAAGGTGCCTAAGCCGATCAAATACCCTTCAGCATAAAGCTCGATTTCATGCTTTCCGGACTTGAAACCATTTTGCCTTGAATGAATGAATTCCACCGATTGGTGATTGTTTTCGTAAAATATACGCTGGCGACTCGTAAAAGTTAGTTCGCGGCCTTTGAAGTCAAAAGTTCCTGAACCTAAATTATAATCTGAAATTGTAGTTCCAGTAGGCTCAATAATGCGAAGAAAGACTGTTTTTATCTCCTTATTAGCTAATGTATTCTCCTGCAAATGGAACATCACCCGAATTTTATCCACTTTTTTCGCCTTTTGATTATTCACGGAGGACTCTTTCCCGCGAGATGAAATCGCATAGACATTCACCCCCTCTGCGCGCAAGGCAGCCGCCGCAGTTACTTTTTCAGTCAATTCTTTATTCCTAATTTCAAGGACACGGGATTTTTCACTTAGCTCACGCTCTTTCAGACCAAAAGTCTTACTCGAGTCCTCTAGTGCTTTTTGAATATTCACTAAACCCACTTTTAGAATTTGAGCCTCTCTGCTTAGGGAATCATTACGAAGGATCAAAACGACATTTTCTTTCTTCAGCTTTTTAATCTCCGCATCTTTTTGACCTAATAAATGCAAATAATAGGATAGCTTTTTTTGGAATTCTGCTGGATCGATATCACTTAAATGTTTCTGATCTCCTAAAATTTGTGCTTTTGCGGTTTCTAACTCACTGACCTTCCCTCCTAATTTTTTGATTTGGACCAAACGTAAATTCAATTGTTCCGCAACGGAATCTAATTTAACCTGGGCATTTTCTACAAATTCATCCTGAGATGGTTGCATAAATCGATCGATAAGACCTAATTTATCTACGAGGATCCAACCTGCTAATAACAAAACCAACATAGTCAACCACGTCACGCGACGCTTTAAACTATTTTCGTTTCCCCTCGAATTATCTGATTCCATTTAATCTGCTTTATTTAATCTTTTACTCTTGAATCAAAAATAATAAATTAATTTTAATAATATTTTTAAGTCCAAACAAAATTTAGCCTTTCCGCCCTATGGCCATCTCAGAAGAAATTTCCTTGATTAACAAGCAATTAAACGATAGTGCTGCTCGACTTATTGTGGTTACGAAGACGAGAGGCATCGATGAGTTGCAAGAAACGTATGCGGCGGGGGCCATTGAGTTTGGTGAAAATCGGGTGCAAGAGATGGTGGAAAAGCAGGCTGTGTTACCTAAGGACATTCTTTGGCATCAAATAGGTCACTTACAAACGAATAAAGTAAAATATATCGCCCCTTTTATTCACCTGATTCATTCCGTTGATTCACTGAATTTATTGAAAGAAATCAATAAGCAGGCGGCTAAAAACGACCGAATTATCAACTGTTTGCTTCAAATTTATATCGCGACAGAGGAAAGTAAATTTGGTTTAGATTTTTCTGAGGCCGACGCTTTACTAGCAGATCCTGAATTTGCTGAGTTGAAAAATATCAGAATCGTAGGTTTAATGGGGATGGCGAGTTTTACGGCAGATGAAACGCAGATTAGGCAGGAGTTTCAAAGCTTAGCGGATTTTTTCCAAAAGCTCAAAAACAACAAAACCGGCTTGTCGACCGGTCTTGTGGAATGGATTGAATTATCCATGGGTATGTCTGGTGATTATTTGATCGCCGCGGAACTAGGTTCAACGCTAGTTCGTGTGGGATCGGCCATCTTTGGCCCGCGTCACTAACGCGTTAAGGACATAATCTCAAATTCTAATTTGCCTGCTGGAGCGGTAATCTCCGCTAGATCCCCTACTTTCTTACCTAATAATCCCTTACCGAAAGGAGATGAAACGGAAATTTTTCCCGCCCTCAAATCAGCTTCTTCTTCTGAAACAATAGTATAAGTAACTGTCATTCCACTCTTCGTATTTCTAATTTGAACGATAGAATAAATCGAAACTATGGTCAAATCAATCGTCGACTCATCTAATACGCGAGCTATTGAAACAATTTCCTCCATTTTAGAAATCTTTAATTCCAAAAGTCCTTGCGCATCTTTCGCCGCATCGTACTCTGCATTCTCACTTAAATCGCCTTTATCACGCGCTTCTGCTATTTGTTTGGCCATATCTAAACGACCTGTAATCTTCAAATAGTGTAATTCTGCTCTTAATTTATCTAATGCCTCTGCGGTATAATATTGAAATTTAGCCATAATCTTTTAGGGTTTAACCTCTGTGCTTAAAAACAAAATAGAACGGCCTCCGACCGTTCTACCTAAATTATTTGTAGTTTTGTTTCGGATTCGCAACTAAGGTTTTTGTTTTTCTAACAGCACGAAATTGTTGTTTTGTATAGGACAAAGGTAATAAAAAATCAGACGGATTCCACAAACAATCAAGATCAGGCATGCGGATTATATTTTTTGGAACACCAGAATTTGCTGTAGCTAGTTTACAAGCCTTAGTCGAGGCAAAAATGGATGTCGTCGCAGTAGTTACGGCGCCAGACAAACCCGCCGGCCGAGGACAACAAATTCAATCTTCTCCGGTAAAAGTCTACGCTGAATCTTGCGGCCTAGCCATTTTGCAGCCTCTAAAATTAAAAGACCCCGTATTTTTACAAGAATTAGCCTCCTTTCAAGCAGATTTACAAATTATTGTGGCGTTTCGGATGCTTCCAGAAGCTGTTTGGAATATGCCTCGCTTAGGCACCTTTAATTTACATGCTTCTTTGCTTCCTCAGTACCGAGGCGCGGCTCCTATTCACTGGGCGGTTATAAATGGGGAGACCGAAACAGGTATCACGACCTTCTTTTTGCAACAGGAAATCGATACCGGGGATTTATTATTTCAAGAGAAAGAGGCCATTTCTGAAAAGGATACCACTGGCGAATTATACGAGCGATTAATGAATATGGGAGGTCAATTAGTGGTCAAAACCGCTAAAGCCATCGAATCTGGAGATATACATCCCACACCACAACAAGAAATAGCGGAACTTAAATCTGCACCTAAGCTGCAACGTAGCACGGGCGAAGTTCATTGGACGCGCGCGGGGCGGGACATTGTTAACTTGGTGCGCGGCATGCACCCTTTTCCTGGAGCACATACAGTTTTCCAGGGCAAAAATTGCAAGCTGATTGCCGTCGAATTTAATCCAGAAATTATTCCTGATTTAGGGGTGGGGGTTTGGGATACGGACCAAAAAACCTACCTAAGAGTCGGTTGCTCCGATGGGTATATTAACATACTTGAATGGCAGATGGAGGGCAAAAAGAGATTGAAAATCGCTGAATTTTTGCGCGGATATAACTATACCTTTTAGTTTAATTTCCAGCGTCCCATAGTATAAAAATACCCAAAAGAGCCTTTCTGAATAAAGATATACTTCTCTTTCAAATTCGCTAAAACCGTTATCGCATTTGGCTTCAACTGAAGGTCTGCCGCAGAACTAGGAAACGGAATTGCTTGGGAACAGGCGCAAGGTTTATTCTCGCGAAGCTTATTCATTTCAATTAATAAATCCCGCGAATCTTCGACTAATTCTTCTTTCCCCATGTCCAATTTTAAGAAGTAATTCCGCTCATAGGCGTTTTTAAATGGCTCATATTCTAAAGCTAAAGCAGGATATTTCTGCAATAATTTAGCACTATTATAAAATGCTTGAATATGCCCCGGATCTGGGAAACCCACAAAATCTCCACCCCAAAACAGGCCTATTTCCTTTGCTTTGGCCCCATACTGATCATAAATCGCCCCCCTACGCAAATGTCTCCCCTTTCGTGCAATCGCCCCATCTGCCGCTAAACCAAAATTATGAAAGGAAATAAAGGCCTTCGAAAAGCCCCTTCTCTGCAAGGCCAATTGCTCTTTCTTATTTCTGGTCGTGGAGGTATAGCGCAATCGATAAGGATAGTGAATTCGCTTAATCAAGCTGTCTCTTTTAAGTTCAAAAGAATCAATCTCTGATTGCAAT
The DNA here is from genome assembly GCA_945906915.1 of Spirosoma fluviale. Lineage (GTDB taxonomy): Bacteria > Bacteroidota > Bacteroidia > Cytophagales > Spirosomataceae > Aquirufa > Aquirufa fluvialis_D. The sequence continues at coordinate 5,230 of CAMDSI010000148.1, forward strand.
AATTCGGTCCAAGGCTGATGTAATTGCCCTATTTCTTGCGTTTCCCTGGTCCCATCCGGATTAACCCGAATAAATACATACGAGGCTACCGAGTCGGCAGAGTAAGTGGAATCTTGTTGCTTATAAAGCCACTTAAATTCCTCCCAATCCAATGAATTTAAAGACATAGGCTCACAAACGCGATGCTC